>JAUVKD010000002.1 GCA_030596385.1 Methanosarcinaceae archaeon
ATCGATATGAGCAATGCTACATATCTTGAAAATACAATTGAAGATTTATCAAAATAAGTTGTCTGTGAATGGCTTGCAACCATTCTTTTTTATAGTATATAATTTATAGAATTATATAGTTCGAGTTAATCCGACCGGAGGGAGGATTTTCTCGTCCGCTTCAAATCAACGGGTAACAGACTCCATTTTGAAATGAAAAGCCGCTTAAGCACCTGTTTAGTTGATTTTAGGTATCCTCTTCAAATCTATGGGTAATAGACTACATTTTGTAAATCGAAAGATGCTTGTGCACTTGATTTAGATTATCCTAATATGCATTTTACCCTGCTTTAAAGTGGATACCAACAAAATATTTGTAAGTTGAATGACAATATAACAAATCTACGTATCCTCTTCAAAAAGCAGGGTAAAATGCATATTCGGATTATCTAAATCAATTGCCTTAGCAGGTTTCGATTTCAAAAAGGAGTCAGTTACCCTAAGATTTGAAGAGGATACAAATCTACATACAGGTTACAAATTGATAAAATTAACAGGTGATATCATGGGCCTTTTAGATATAATATGGGACACATTCAGAAAGCCAAAATCCGTGTCAATTAAAAATATGCCGGAAATATCCGGGAAGAAAGTAAAGGAAATTCTGAAAGAATGCAATACGGGTAATAAGTGGGTAGGCGACGACATATTCAAATTAATCGATACAAATAATCTTATCGATTTTCTAAATAAAAACCCGGTGAATAAAAGAAAATACATAACAGATTTTCATGATTGTGATGACTACTGCTATGAGTTAATGGGTGAGGTGAGTACCTGGTACCCGGAAGGGAGTTTTGGAATGATATGGGGGAACAAGGTCAAAGACAATGAAGCACATGCATGGAACTTCTTCATAAATGAAAATAATGAAATTATGTATGTAGAACCTCAAACAGATGAAATATTTAAACCTTCGACCGAAAAAGTGTGGATAATGATCATATAGTGTAAAGTCAAACGTTGTGGCGGCACATCCAATAACAGCACATCTGTGGGTATGATAATCAAGATAAAATATAGCATCACTAACCCGGATACGAAATCGAGATGTGTGAAATGTTTACTTAATGAATAATTCGGAACCGATTTGAAATATTGTACATACAACCATGACTGCATATGCAATTATATATAAGTAGACATATTAAGGTACAATGACAAAATCCAGTAATTTCATAGATATATTAGGTGTAGATGCGGGTACAAATCCATGCCTGGCTAATATGACTGGAATATTGAGTGTCACCTTTAAATACAACAAATAAAAACATCACATAACCGATGAGATAACAAAAATGGTACGTGGATCAGTAGGTGTAATATTTGGAGAGGCCGGCACGCTTGATTTTAAGATGCTGATACCAGATAGCACAGCCGTTCACAGAAGTGACTACGTAAAAGCCTGGCATGAGACTGATGGCTGGGTACTGGCGCAGTTGCTTTCCATCACCCGTTCAAGTGATTCGTATTCATTCAAAGAAGCAAAAAACGGAAAGCGTACAGACAAAAGCGGGGATAAAATAATCGCAGATGTGACTGTGATTGGTACACGTGATAATGCAGGACTGCTGCGGGCACCTCTTATTCCGTTTAGCCCGGGAGACCCCGTATACAAAGCAGATAGTGACCTGATTCGCTCTGTTCTCGGACTTTCAGGTAAAGACATGTACCTCGGGTTGCTTGACGGCACAAACATAACAGTACAGTTGAGCGTAAATAGCCATGTGCAGAAACATTGCAGCATACTCGCAAAAACCGGAAGCGGTAAATCATACACCGCAGGCGTGCTGTTGGAAGAAATGCTTGATCGGAATATACCCCTTCTAATCATCGACCCGCACAGCGAATATGCATCACTCAAAGAAGCGGCATCTTTTGATTCAGGCGATTTTAAAAAATACGGCGTATCACCAAAAGGATACGGTTCACAGGTAACAATTTACACGCCTGCGAACAAAGTAATAAATCCGGCTGCAGATGAGGTGTTCAGGCTCAATGGTACAAACCTGACAATCAAAGAACTTATCGCGATATTCCCTGATAATTACACAAGTACACACATGGGGATACTCTACGAAGCCGTTCAAAAACTCAAGGCTGAAATGGAAACCTATACACTTGATGATATTATATTCGAGGTCGGAAACGACAAAAGCAAAGCAAAATGGAATGTCATCAACCTGCTTGAGGAGATACGCGAAACAGGAATACTTTCTACAAATCCCACTTCTATAAAAGAACTTATACAAAAAGGCAGGGCAGCAGTGATCGATTTTAAAGGGGTTGCACCTGATATACAGAGTATGATCGTAGCAAGGCTTTGCACTACCATGTTCGAAGCACGTAAAATAAACCGTATACCACCGGGGATGCTGGTTATCGAAGAAGCACACAATTTTGCACCGGAGCGTGGATTCAGCAAAACCGCAAGTTCGGAGATACTGCGAACCATTGCATCAGAGGGACGCAAATTCGGTCTCGGTCTGATGGTTATATCTCAGCGCCCGGCACGTATCGACAAGAACGTGCTATCCCAGTGCGGCACCCAGATCATCATGAAAGTTACAAACCCAAACGATCTCAAATCCATAAGTAAAGGACTTGAAGGTGTAAATTCTTATGTCGAAGAAGAACTAAAAAGATTACCCCCTGGTGTTGCAATGCTTGTGAGTAACGACATAGAGCGACCTATACTTATTGACATAAGAGTCAGGAAAGCAAAACATGGCGGTGAATCCATAAACGTTCTCAAAAGTGCAAGATCCGTATCCACACCTATGCCTAAATCCACAACACCAGGATCACGGACAAAAACACGGTCAGAGTCAGCACCAACTGCATCTGTTAAATCTCCGCCACCTAAACGAAAACCATCACGGTCCGAAGAAAATGGAAATGGAGGATTGTTCAAGAAAATCTTTGGTGCAAAATAGTAAAATAGCAAAATAACAAATTGGTAGAAAATATGGCAGCAGATTTAAATGAAAAGATTAATAGATATGAGAAATTACTCAGTGAAGCACTTGATAAGGCTAAATTTGCACCAATTAAAGGATCTCACATATACGCAGTTGCCAAGGATTTTTACAATATGGCAAAATCATATTATAAGGACGGTGTTCATTTTATAGAAAATGACGACCCTGTAAATGCTCTTGTATGCTTTAGTTATGGGCATGCCTGGCTTGATGCAGGTGCACGCCTTGGGGTATTTGATGTGAACGATGACGTGTTGTTCACAATATGACCTGAAATTCATATTTATATTTGTAAGTATATTTATGGTTATAATTATGTTTATGGTTATAATTGGTATTTGTATATATATGGTTTCGAGAAAAATACGATGCACATCTCATATTGCAAAACCCCGCGCAGCAATACCGCCGCATGCGGCGCATTTTAAACATTATGAAAAATATACCTTGATCGAACAAATTTGACAATTTCAATAACATTGGTATATAAAAGCGCTATGCTGCGTTATTCTATATACGAGATTATATAAGTTGGAATGCCGCAAAAACATCATCGTTTGCGCCAGTGGTCTGGGAATGCGAAGCCTTGAGAGGATTGCTTCAGCATCAAAAATCGCTAAACAAAGACTATAATTGTAATTGTAATTGTAATCATAGTAAATTACAGGTATAATTTGAATTGATTTACTGAATTAGAGACTTAGATAGAAGACGAATGGATATTGAAACATCTGGAGAGAACAAGATATGGGACATTACCGTATAACACTGGAAGCTGCCTGGTTAGTAAGAGATGTACAGACAGCAGATGATGCGATTGGAGTCGCAATTGCAGAAGCTGGTAAAAGGCTTAATCCGAAACTTGATTTTGTAGATATTGATGTTGGAACTACATACTGTCCTGCATGTAATGAACCGTTTGGCAGTGTGTTCTTAACAGCCAACACCGCAATAGTGGGTCTTGTCCTTGAAATGAAAGTGTTTGATGCCGAATCCGAAGAACACGGAGCAAGGATTGCAAAATCGGTGATAGGACAGGCACTTCGTGATGTGCCATTAAATGTCATTGAAGTTGAAGAATTCGAAAAACCATGATCGAATGTTAAGTTATTAAAACTACAATTATAATTATAATTATAATTATAATTGTATTGTAATATTATTGGAACAAATATGATGCAGGAAACACAAAAAATAATATCTGTTGTAGGGCACACTGCCATTGATAGTCTTTTTGATATTGAGAACATAGCCGGACTTAATGAATCATTCCCAATAGTTGATTACAAAGAGTTATATGGCGGCGGGGCTGCCAATATTGCTGCTACTATTGCCATACTTGGCGGGAAATGCCAACTTATATCGCCTGTTGGTACTGATTTTATAAGTTCGGGATACGAGGAACACCTTATATCTGTTGGTGTAGATCTGTCTTTCCTGTATCGGTTCAATGCTGAGAAGACTGCAAAAGCATTTATCTTTACTGACAGAAAGCATAACCAGTGCTCCTATTTCTACTGGGGCGCGTCTGCAAAACTCAAGGAACTTGAACCTCCATCAGTGGATTTTGTCCATCTCGCAACAGCTGATCCTGTGTTCAATTCAAAAATTGCAAAGACGGCAAAATTTGTGTCATTTGATCCGGGGCAGGACCTTGTGACGTACTCAAAAGCACATCTCACCAGCATACTTGAAAATACCAATATCCTGTTCACTAACCGGCATGAGATAAAGAGAGTATCTGAAATGACAGGGATGTCGTTTGAACAACTACAAGAGATGATTGGCATTATAGTTGTAACCTACGATGCAAAAGGGAGCAGAATATTCACAAGCAACAAAGAACACATGATTCCGGTCGTTCCTGTGACCGCTCTTGACCCTACAGGCGCAGGAGATGCATATCGTGCAGGGTTCCTGCTTGCATATATAAGAGAATATCCGCTTGAAACGTGCGGCAAGATCGGGAGTACTGTTGCATCTTTTGCGGTCGAGTCCATTGGGTGTCAGACAGACCTGCCCACATGGGATGAAATGAAAAGCCGGTTTGAAAAGCATTTCGGAAATCCGGATTAGTGAATTGGTGCACCCTATTTTCGTGGGGGGTGATGTAGAAATGCATCGCCTGCAACGGTTGTACTGTTTTTTAATTCAGATAAAATAATCTCATTTATGCACCGATCTTACAAAGCTATACAAATACAAATTATCTATTAAAAAATGTACATAAAAATTAAAAGAAAAAATGTGGGGCTGGTGAGATTTGAACTCACGATCGACGGGTCTCTCCGAATCACTGTTATTTCAACAGCATTCTATGTGAGCACATATCAGTGCTCCAACGGCTCCTCACTGACCTGCCCCGTCGGGTAGATCTCAGTAGACCCGTTGTTCATCATTTATCCGCTGGAGCCCATCGCCATGCCGGGCTAGGCCACAGCCCCATATCCATATTGGACAGTATCAATTCAATACATCTTATCAAAGATATATTTAGCGGTGACGCTGGAGCTAATGAGATTTATTATTATCTTCTGGAATTGTTTGAAAAACCACAGATCGGAACAGAGAAAAAATGCAATGCCCATCTGTGGTTAATTTTCGTTGCCACGATCCATTTATCAGGAATATATTAAAAAGTCTCAAAAAATCTTAAAAATACATCAAAAATACAGTAAACAATCGACAAATCTCCTGTCTTTTCAGTAACTTATATATCATCCCTGCATTAAATATCCCATGAAATGCCAGAAAAATACCGCACATTCCCCCTGAAAAGCAACATACAAAACCTCATACCCAGCACCCACGGCGGGCTCATAAAAAAGATCGCACAACAGCACGGTATTCGGGAACAAGAAATTCTAGACCTTAGCGCAAGCCTTAATCCAACAGGAAGTCCTTTTGAGTATCCTGCAATTAATCCCTACTTGAACCTACAGAATATATTGCAAAAAGCGATTAAGCAAACCAGCCATTATCCTGACAACAGATACATAGAATTCAGGACTGCTGCAGCACAATTCATTGGTAACAGAGTCCAGCCTGATAACATAATTCCGGGTAATGGTTCATCAGAAGTAATACGTCTTGTTGTTGAATGTGTCATTGAAAAAGATGACATAGTACTAATCCCACAGCCCACATTTGCCGAATACGAACAGCAATGCAGGATATTCGGGGCAAATATCATTCACACCAGCCAATATGACATCACCAATATCACAGACGACCTGCTTGAAAAATCGAGTATACTATTTGTATGCAATCCAAACAATCCCACCGGGACACTGATCTTGCGGAAAGATATGCAGGTTCTTGCGAAACGGTGTGAAAAAAACAGGACCCTCCTTTTTGTTGACGAGGCATTTATCGAACTATCCGACCCCACCCAGAGTATTGCGGATATTGCAGCAGGGAACGATTATGTATTCGTGCTTCGTTCACTCACCAAATCCTTCGCAATACCAGGTATAAGAATAGGGTTCGGGGTCGCATCCCTGAAAATGACAACAATTCTTGATGCTGCAAGACTTCCATGGAACCTCGGATCCATTCCGGATGCGGTAGGCACTGAACTTCTAAACATGAACGGGGGTTACAACAGCCCTTATTTCATAAGATCACGGAAATTGATCAAAAAAGAACGGGAATATCTTACACAACGAATTTCCGACATACGCGGGCTTTCACCAGTATCAAGCAATGTTAACTACATATTAGTAGATGTAAGTGATTTCCTGATGGATTCGGTCGAACTCACACAGCGTCTGGCATCCCACGGCATACTTATCAGGGATTGCAGTTCATTTCACTCATTTGAAAATGATCATGTCCGGATCGCAGTACGGACGCGGGATGAAAATGACAGGTTCATAGAAATGTTCGGGGAAGTGCTGAACGAATGGGCCAAACAGCACGCTGAAGAAAAACTTAAAAACACATTGGAAGCCGTTGCCAGTGGGACACACACAGGAAGAGACACATGTGAATATTACCCCTGCCACTTTAAAGAGCAGGACTGCACCTTTTGTTTCTGCCCATTTTATGCATGTGAAAATGAACGCACAGGTGGTAAGTGGATAGAACGCTCAAGTGGCGGCAGGGTATGGAGTTGTGTGGATTGCCACATAATACACAAACCTGAGGTTGCACAACGTATACTTGACATTCTCATGGAAAACGGGGACACTGAAAACAACTTAAAAAAAGCATGGGATCTGGTAATGGAGCCGCTTTTATGATAATTACTCCTATACCGGATACAGGTGACCTGTTTTCCATTCTTTTGCTTGCATTTGCATTCGACATCATGATTGGTGAACCACCAGCAGCACTTCATCCGGTCGTCTGGATCGGAAAAGTGATCGATATACTCAAGAATGCTGCGCCGGTTGCACACAGGAAAATCTACGGTATATTCCTTGCAATGGCCACAATCACTTTTGCATCCGGTATCGGATATCTGGCAATGGTAATATCGCTTAATCCGGCTGTGCCACAAACTCTTGGGTATCTTATAGCAGCCTATTTTCTAAAATCAACATTTTCGATTCGAAGTTTACTTGCACCTGCCCAAAAGATACATGATGACCTTGTGAATGAAAATCTGAAAAGTGCCCGCTCAAAACTTCCGATATATGTAAGCAGGAATACTTCTAAACTCAATACCGGACAGATATCATCCGCTGTCATTGAATCTCTGTCAGAGAACTTTGTTGATGGATTATTAAGTCCGATATTTTACTATGTCCTACTAGGACCATTCGGACTTGTTGGCGCATATGTCTACAAAGCCGTGAACACACTTGACTCAATGGTTGGATACAGGGATACTACTCACCTGGAACTGGGCTTTTTCTCTGCAAAGTTGGATGATGTTCTAAACTGGATACCTGCGCGCGTATCTGTGTTATTCATCGCAATAGCGGCATTGTTTGTAGGCATATCTGTAAATGGGGGCAGGATGGCAGGTTTTGCCCGTGCCATTAAAAGTGCAAAAGTTGAAGGACACAATACGCCATCCCCGAATTCTGGATACCCTATTGCAGCCGCATCAGGTGCGCTTGGAACACGTCTTGAAAAGCCAGGCACCTATATCATTGGAGATCGATACATACAACCGGAACCTAAAGATATAAAAAGAGCATCGCAGTTAATAGGAACTGCTTCACTTTTATCAGTTGCCGTGTTCTGTGTTTCCATTTATATATTTGCAAATATATTAAATATATATTAAATGAATATAACTAATATTAACATCTATGAGTGATCATCATGAAATTATCAGAAATCAAATCCAGAGATTACAAAGGCGATCAACCCAATGAACCGGAAGGGGAGATCACACACGATATACTTGACATATTAGAAGATGACGGCATAACAGTTGATGTGCTACTGGACACTGCAATGAAATTGTACTTCCCGCATCCTGGTATTGAAACACAGGAATTGGCTGAAAACAGATTTAGAAAAGAATTGAAGATCGCATTATCCGACCCGAATCTTTGCATTCTGATATATTCAGGTATTTTGCTTGAGCGTGAAGGAATGGCAGGGACACTGCCGAATATCAGCGCAAGTTCATACGAAAAAGACCTGACATTTATAATAGCTGATGAGGTCATCGGCATGAGTATAGCAAAGTATATCAGCGGTGACAAAGGCATGTTCGAGTATGTAAGGTTTGATAAAGAAAAACCCGGGATACTCTCAAAAATGGGACCGTTTATGGACGATGTGATTGCCGGAGTGATCGGCGGAGTGTCTGCTAACATGTACACAAGAGGCATGGCAGAAGCGGGCATAAATGAAGATAATGAAATAAAAGACGAACCAGAAAAAAAGAAAAAATACAGCAGTGATATTGGCGGTGTGATAGCCGGATGAGTGCGTTTTTGCTTGCAGTACGATCAGGTTTTGGATTCCTTTCGACTATTCCGGTAGGGATTACAATGGAAGGACTTGATGAATTGATGAAGAGAAGTTATCTTTTCGTATTCGTAGGCGCTGTACTTGGCCTGATCATTGGTGCATCTGCCTTTGTGTTTGAGATAATTTTTCCACCGCAGATCAGTGCTGTTTTTATCATAGTATCTATCTATTACCTCACAGGCTTAAATCATCTGGACGGCCTTGCAGATTTTGGTGATGGTGCAACAGCACATGGTTCGCTGGAGAAGAAGATCAACGCTTTAAAGGACATGTCGCTTGGGGTTGGTGGTGTGGCATATACCGTAATCATACTTATTGCGCTGTATGCATCCATAACAACACTGCAAAACGAGGCTGTATTGCTGCATTATATAGGAATTGATGCGGCAACAGTTGTTTTTGTGACCATGTTCATTGCAGAGGTTAGCGCAAAACAGGCAATGCTCACAATAGCCGCATTCGGAAAGCCCATTCATGAGGGTCTGGGATCAATGGCAATAAACAATACAAACATGTCGAAATTTACAATAGGATTGTTATTCAGCGCTCTTATTTGTATGCTTGCGTCCGGTATTATCGGATATTTGGCCGTAGGATTTTTGGCACTTTTTGCATCCATTATATCTGCACTTGTTATACTGAACATTTCCAACCGCCATTTTGGCGGTATTAACGGGGATTGCATAGGTACAGCAAATGAGATCGGGCGTATAATAGCAGTAATGTCGATCGTTGTCATGCTGCGAAATGGCATGGAGATATTTTCATGGACGCTATTGTAATGGCAGGTGGTCTGGGCAAAAGACTTGGTATGGGTGAGAAACCATGTATTAAGGTCATGGGCAAACCTCTTATATGTTATGTGTTGGATACACTTGAAGAATCGAAGAAAATAGAACGTATTTTCGTGGCTGTATCACCTGCTACACCAAAAACCGGGACAGTTGTGTTGAACAATTATAGGGGGCGTATTAAGGTTATCAGGACTGCCGGAGGAAATTATGTAGGAGATATGGTGTGTGCTGTTGAGAGTGCAGGCATTATTGAGCCGGTTTTAATTATTATGTCTGATCTGCCGCTTATCAGTCCTGCCCTGGTCGATTCGATTATCAGTGAATATGAAAAATGTGGCAGGCCCGCAATGTCAGTGCATGTCCCGATCTCTATTTGCAGGAGTCTTGGTATCAGGCCGGATACCGTGTTCAACAGGAATGGGAACCTGATTGTTCCTACCGGTATAAATATACTGGATGGAAAGAATATACAGCAAGAGCAGGAAGATTTCAATCTAATTCTTGAGATTCCGGAACTTGCGTTGAACATAAATATGGTAGACGATATAAAACGATGTGAGGATTTGTTGAAATAGTCGATTAATGTCTACTTCTTTTGGTGATTATCGTTTAAAGTATCAAGTCAAAATTTGTGTTTTGCGCATATTTTACATATGAGACGGGAACAAGCACTAAAACTTTTACGTGAGCATAAGCAGGAGTTCGAAGAACAATATGGTTTCACCCGGCTGGGAATCTTCGGCTCGGTAGCAAGAGATGAAGCGGTTGGTAGCAGCGATGTAGATGTCGTTGTTGAAATGACACCCGATATGTTTGCAAAAGCAAGCCTAAAAGATGAACTTGAAACGATCCTCAAGACAAATGTCGATGTGGTGCATTACTGGCGCCGCATGAATCACTATCTAAAAAAAAGCATTGACAGGGAGGCGCACTATGTATGATTAAGAGTTACTAATGGAAAAGCTTGAACAGATCGATGAGGCGTTAGCGGGAATTGAGTGGCACTTTCCCAGTATCGGTTCGCCCGACGATTTCATTGACAGTGCTAACGGGTTGGACCTGCTGGAAAAGATCACAATCACGCTAATACCCATCGGGGAAAATTTTAAACTGATGGACAGAGACACCGAAGGGAAAAAACTTGCTCAACGTTATCCGGATGTAAACTGGTCTGGCATCAAAGGTGTTGGTGACATCCTCTCACGCGAGTACTTTTATATAGACGCCGAGGAAATATTCAATATTTGCACTGACAACCTGGCACCTTTGCGCAGGGCAGTACGTGATATGATTAAGGAGTTGAAAAATGGCAATTCACCCTGATTTCCCCTCATCTCCTTACAGAATTTTAAACCCGGATATTCGCTGACTTCCGGCTTATGAAGCACTCAGGGAATCAAGTTATGATAAACTCCTGCCTCCTCTGGTACATGAACTGCGTAAAAAGATAAAAACATGGCATGACAGCAGCAATTCCCGCTCTTTGATTTTGCTTATATCAAATCTATCAGAAATTACACCGTCGCTCACTATCGATTTGCTTTATGATGTAGCAATTAAAAGTACGTTATATCATAAAATTATCACGAAATGTCAAACAAATAAGCATTCTCTTGTATGCGTTTAAAGTCATAACGTGAGTCGCTGAGGCTTGATGACTTTCTGGATTTCATCAGGTGCTACAACCCGGAGAACCGTCATGAACGGCAGGAGACTGAGTGCTTCAAATCTTATTCTTATAATGAACTCATGCAGAGAGACAAGGTTAGTCTTGACATCTTCTGGCTGAAGGACGAAAGTCTTGAGGATTCCGAGAATCTCCCTGATCCTAACTTAATTGCACAGGAAATAATGGAAAATCTTGGAGATGCACTGTAACAATTCAGTGGTATCTATGAAGAATTGGAATCGTGAGCAGTAGCAGATTATCAACATATTTTATTAGGATAGTCGTAACCATAAAAACATGCGTGGGATGATTTTTAATCACACATTCCAAACAAAAATGAATATTGTATAAAATCTACTGGTTTTTTCATCACTTGGGATGCAATGAAAAGCATTAAATCCAAAGTTAGATATGTTGTGGTCAGGTATTATTCATAAATATGACAATAACACATAATCAGAGGACCTCTTTATGCCAATTATAACTTTGCAATACGATGATATGGAAAAACTCACTCGTGCAGACAAGGATACGATTATCGATCGCGTGCCCATGATCGGGGCTGATATTGAGCGTATTGAAGAAGAGTCAATTGATATTGAATTCTTTCCAGACAGGCCGGACCTGTATAGTGTTGAGGGAGTCGCACGCGCAATGAGGGGATTTCTGGACATTGAGACGGGTTTTTGTGATTATGAAGTGAGATCTTCTGGTGTGGAGATTACGCTGGACAAGGAAATCGAGGATATCCGGCCTGTTCTTGGGTGTGCGGTTGTGAGGAATATCAAGTTTGATGATAATTCTATAAAATCACTCATGGACTTGCAGGAGGACCTTCATTGGGGACTTGGACGTGATCGCAAGAAG
>JAUVKD010000151.1 GCA_030596385.1 Methanosarcinaceae archaeon
AACCAACCTGATTTTCGGACAAACTTGCATGCATTACACATGCCCCTTATCTTTTTCTTTGTAGAAATATCCCCCAGCAGTTCTGCTGCAAAATTCCTGATCACTTCTTTCGTCTCATCTGAAAAACCGATCTCTGCACCTCGTTTTTCACTTACGTACTGTGACACAGCAGCTCTTGAGAGTCCCAAAATATCTGCAACTTTTTGCTGTGTACAGTTGTGTTCAACCATCAAGACTCTCGCAAGTTCTGCCCGAATCGCAGGCAGAATTTTCTGTACCATTATTTCGCATGGGGGTTTCATAAAAAATCTCCATTTTTTAATTATATATATTTTATAAACATGTACTAACGGTAAATCTGAGCGTTCTATGTAGTTTATTGCTTACCACTTGTTGAAATTTGTATTTTTGGTTAATATTGTCTGGTTTTTAGGTACAATACAAATTAACGTTGCTTACTTTTTAATGTTTTGCTTATATCGGTAGTCTTCAATTGCAGCATGAAGCCCATCAGAAGCCAGATTCGAACAGTGCATCTTAACCTGTGGAAGTCCGCCCAACTCCTCTGCAACATCATTGCGTGTTATTTCAAGCGCCTCTTCAATTGTTTTTCCTATTGCCATCTCCGTGATCATACTGGATGTGGCAATTGCCGCACCGCAGCCAAATGTCTTGAATTTCACATCTGTGAGTATGCCGTCCTTGACTTTGATATAAATAGTCATCATGTCTCCACAGGTGGGATTTCCAACTTCTCCTACACCATCCGCATCCTCGATATCCCCGACATTACGCGGGTTTGAGAAATAATCTATAACTTTTTCATTGTACATTTTTACCTGCCTGTGATCATTTTAGTTAATTCAAATTGTTAATAGGTACAATCATTTTACAATTATCAGAATTTCTATTGCACATAATATGATCAATAAATAAAATCACATATCTGGAGTTGACCCGACCGTAAATGAGGATTTTTTTCCTGAAATTGGCGAAATTGCCCGCAGACGACCTACAATTTCTACCAGCGCATCTGTTAAATAATCCACTTCTTCCTGTGTATTCCCTCTTCCAAGTGTGATTCTGAGAGAACCGTGTGAATCTTCCGGTTTCAGCCCGATTGCTGTCAAAACGTGTGAAGGTTCAAGCGATTTTGATGAACATGCGGATCCGGTTGATATTGCAATACCTTTCATATCAAGGAGCAGGAGCATTGATTCACCTTCTATGAAACGAAACCTTATATTGACATTGTTTGGAAGCCGTTTTGTGGGGTGCCCGATCAGGTACGCATCATCGATAGAATCCATAACTTTTTTGATCAGCAAGTCCCGAAGATGTGTCAGGTGTTTCGTATCATCAACAATACGCTCATCTGCAAGAGCCATGGCTTTTGCAAACCCGACGATTCCTGATATGTTCTCAGTACCCGCTCGCATGTGGTGTTCATGGCCTCCACCGTGCGCAAGTGCCTGCAAAAGTGTACCTTTTCTTACATACAAAGCGCCTATGCCTTTTGGTCCGTAAATCTTGTGGGATGATATTGATAACAGGTCCACACCGAGTTCATCCACATTGACTGCAATCTTTCCAATGGACTGCACAGCATCTGTATGGACATATATACCTTTTTTTCTGGCAAGATTGCTGATATCCGAAATAGGTTGTATCGTACCTATCTCATTGTTGGCATGCATGATAGAAATCAGTATAGTATCATCGCGGATTGATTTTTCAATACTTTCCACATCAATGATCCCATCGTTATCCACTGCAACGTATGTAACCTCAAATCCTTCATTTTCAAGAAATGCACATGTATTGAGAACAGCCGGATGCTCAATTGTTGATGTTATTATGTGTTTGCCCTTCCCTGAATTACGGTATGCTATACCTTTGATCGCAAAATTATCTGATTCGGTGCCGCCTGATGTGAATATGATCTCTTCGGTCTTTGCACCTATCGAGTCTGCAATCATCTTGCGGGATTGCTCAAGCGCCAGAGCTGCTTCCTGCCCGAATGAGTGCAGGCTGGATGCATTGCCAAACTTATCCGTAAAGTAGGGTAACATGGCATCAACCACCAGTGGGTCGACCGGAGTAGTGGCACCATGATCCATGTATATTCGTTTCATGTTATAGCCCTTATAAAACTAATCCCCGATTAACGATTAACAGTATCAATCATGAAATATATATCCCCGTCAAAAAAAGGTGGCATAAAAATCAGGTTATGTACACCAATACCAAATGTTGTTAATTTCTTAAATGTTTAAAAGTTTAAAACCTAAAATCGTTTTAATCCTTAATTTGATCCGGAGAAAATCCTTTTGCAACAAGCACATTTTTCATACGTGAAAGATGATTACCCTGCAATTCAACAGTATTGCCTTTTACAGTACCGCCGCATGCAAATTTTGATTTTAGATATGTAGACAGTTCATGAAGGTATATCTCGTGGGCATCGAACCCGTCAACAACCGTAACTTCTTTTCCATATCTTCTTCTGTTCACTTTAACGATAATTCGCTGTTGCTCTTTTGCCACTTCTTCACAGATGCATAATTCTGATGGCAATCCGCAGACGTGGCACATTTCTGAACTCATTTTTTGGTTTATCCTCCGATGGTATTATGTATCTTATCACGTGTTCTAAATAAATTATAATAAGATGTATATAGTAATCAACGATGATATTAAAGTCTACTGGTAAAATCATTGTATCAGATATATTTAAGATAAGCCTGGATTTCATCAAACCGGCATCATCAAACCGCTTCAGTACTTAATTTCAGGCCTTAAATGAATTAAAGAGTACATATATTCACTCGATGTATTAGTCGATTACAAAACTTCAATGTACATTTTTTTGTTGCTCTTGTAATGTATATACGAACAAATACTAAAAATCAATTCGAAACGTTCATATTGAGTAATGTGAATATAGAAATATACGTTTAATTAGAATTCAATATGTGAGGTATTATCATGGCAAAGGAAAATAAGAAAATTGAACAATCTGATATATGCATAGGCTGCGGAATTTGTGATTCAGTATGTCCAATCAACACAAAACTTGCAAAAAAGGATGATTTTGATCCCGACACTGCAAAATTAGCGATCAGGGTTTGTAACGGAAGTGCAATAATCGATGAAGATACATGCATAGCATGTGGTTCCTGTGTACGCAGCTGTCCGGTAGAATCACTTTCCATAGTAGTGATTGCGGCAGCGTAAATTTAATATATTCTAATAGAAAAGATGAAATGTTGTGAATAAATTCACAGCATTTCAAATGCTAATTTTATATCTTCTGCTTTTACAGTTTTTCTTTTAGCGTGTTCTGCCAGTTTAACTGCTTCTGTTGCTATTTCAAGACCGTGATGGTCCAAAATCTCTGCAAGAGCAACTCCTGCGGTCTCACTGACCCTGTGCGCACCTGCACTCCGTATTAAGCGCTCAATAGGTGCGTGTGGTATAATTGTCACAAATATTACCTCCATTTATTCTTAAATTTATGATTTAATAATCATATACTCTTTAATTGGTCAAAGAACCATATATAACTTATTGTCAAATTCGGGACCTTTGAATATGTTCCAATATTCGAGATCGTTTTAAACTCTTTGATTTCGATTTAACCATCAAATAATGCAGATTTTGCTCAATATTGCTTTTTCAATATTTTCAATGAATTTACAAATATTATCTCCAAACCCCATGATATTTAATCAGTCATCATCACCGTGATTCAAACCTGCTCTGCTATATGGGCTTAAATTTACATATGTCTCTTCTTCTATTTTATAAAAATTTCTAAAAATCGTTTGACAACTTGAATAATTATTTACATCATCTGTTGACTTAAACCGTCGATTGTGATTGCTAGAAATTGAGGAATTTTTTATGATAAAAGAAAAAACCGATTTTGAAAACATGGATCAAGGAAGATGTAGAAAAGAAACGTTATACAGGTTTTGGAAAGACGATTGTTTTTACAGATATGCATACGTGGCAATCTAAGAAGATTGCAAAGACATACAACCAGAAGTACCTTGTAGAAGATGCTTTCAAATTGCTAAACGATCATCTTCTTGTTCCAATTGGACCTGTTAATCATCACAAGGATTTTAATATCAGGTCACACATTTTTCTGTGCATTACAGGTATGCTTTTCTAC
>JAUVKD010000199.1 GCA_030596385.1 Methanosarcinaceae archaeon
AGCACCGATGCGCAGCGCAACGTCAATGGATGGAAAGGTGTCTGAACGGATTGTGAACCAATTATTGACTGAACTTGACGGGCTTGAAACATTAAAAGATATAGTTGTAATTGCTGCAACCAACCGACCTGACATTATTGATCCTGCAATTTTGCGTTCCGGGCGTTTCGACCGGCTGGTGCTTGTGGGTCCACCTTCACGTAAGGGAAGAGTTAAGATATTTAAGATACATACAGAAGGTATTCCGCTTGCGAATGATGTCAATATTGAAGTTCTTGCGGACATGACTGAAAGGTATGTTGGTGCTGATATTGAATCCGTGTGCAGGGAAGCGGTTATGCTTGCGCTTCGATACGACTTTAAGACCAATATCGTCAAAATGGTATATTTCGAGGATGCACTTAAAAAAGTGAGACCAACTATATCGGAAAATATGGTCGAATATTACGAGAAGATGCAAGACCTGTTCAAAGGCGGTGTACAAAGCACAGAACCAAGTTCTTATATAGGATATAGGTAAAGATACGAATAATAATTATCATTTATGGAGTGATGAATATGTCAAAAGTGTTTGCAAAAAACCTATCAAGCAAGCAGGTTATGGCTACGGATGGAACTGAACTGGGTGTATTGTTCAATGTGGTGATGGATGTAATAACTGGTAATCTGGTTAATTTACTTGTAAAACCTGATCTGGCACTCGATACGTCAAAGTATCAAACTGATGGACAATACATAATTCTGCCATTTGAAGCCGTGCGTGCGATAAAAGATTATATTGTTGTGGACAAAGCACTTGCAAAAGGATTACCTGCGGAAGTTGCAGAATCAATTGCATAAAGCGAAGTTGCAGATAAAGTTAAAATAAAGTCAAAGTAAAGTTAAATTCACAATTGAATTAAACCTGGTTAAGGGATTTGATTATATTTGACCCTTTGACCTTAAATGTTCAATAGCTTCAACCGTACCATCGCCAAAAGATGCTTTTGTCACATTATCTGCAGCTTTTTTAACTTCAGCATCCCCGTTCGCAACAGCAATCCCAAAACCCGCAGACCTGATCATTTCAGCATCATTTGCAGAATCCCCGATCGCTACAAAATCAACAGGGGTCAAACCCATTAGTTTCGAAATTATTTTAAGACCTGTACTCTTGTTGATCTTATTGCTTTTAATATGGATCGCATATTTTGTATCTATGATCTCAATCTCAAAATTCTGCTCCTTGAGCAATACCCTGGCTTGTCCCATATCAAAATTTCTTATCAGGGCAATTTCTGTTTTGCGATCATCAGGATCAAATTTTGTCAGGTCATAATATTTTGACAGGAACTGGAATGCTTTTTCACATTCCCCGATATTGTCAGAGACAATGGGTTCTGTATAATATCCTGTTAGAATCACTCCTCCGTTCTCAGCTATTACCTGACCACCAAGACCTATCAATTTTGCAGCAGCCTGAGCATAACAGGATATGTTACCAGTTGCCAGCACAACAGGAATATCAAGAGTATAAAGCAACTCTGCTGCCCGAAGATCCAAACGTCGGTCCTTATGTGTGATCGTACCGTCTATATCCAGAACAATGGCTTTGAACTTCATACTCAACATATTGTATTGTGGGGATTAAACAATTACCCTGTTACCACGTGTAGAAGTTGCAAAACCTGTGTTGGGATTGGTGAGTCGTTTTCCGCTCAGGTGGATGCGACAATGTATCAAGAGTGCAAAGTGTACATCAAACTGACAATGATTGACAAAATACATTTCAAACTTATTGCCGCATCCGTATATACTCAGCAACGGCATGTCCTACATCCCTGGTAGATGATCTACCCCCGATATCCGGTGTCATGATTCCACGTTTGATTACGTGGTTCACAGCATCTTCCACAATCAAAGCGCTTTTTGTATCCTCGCACCATTCCATCATCATTTTTACACACAAGATTGCTGCAATTGGATTTGCGATACCTTTTCCTGCAATGTCAGGTGCACTTCCGTGCACGGGTTCGAAAAATGCATATTTTTCACCGATATTGGCACTCGGGGCAAGACCCAGGCTTCCGACAAGTGCAGCTGACATATCGCTCAAAATATCCCCGAAAAGATTGGTTGTCACCACAACATCATATTTTTGTGGGGATGTTATCAGACTGTATGCCATTGAATCGACCAGCATATCATTATGTGTGACACCTTCAAAATCCGCGACATCGCGGCATGTGTCCAGAAAGAGTTTGTCGGATCTCAATACATTTGATTTGTGAACAATGGTTATCCTGTTCTGCCGCTGTTTTGCAAGTTTACAGGCATATTCGGCAATGCGCTTTGAACCTTTGCGCGTGATGACTCTTTTCGTGTATGAAACATCGTCATGCAGTTCCTCGATCCCGGAATACATTCCTTCAGTATTTTCCCTTACGATCACAAAATCAAAATTAGTCATGCCTGTTAAACCTTTAATACCGACAAGCGGTTTAATTGGACGGATATTTGCGTAGACATCAAGTTCTTTACGGATTGTCAGAAGTACACTTTTGTAATCCGGATCAGGTGGCGTTGTCACAGCTCCAAAAAGAACGCAGTCGCATTCCTTCAGTATCCTGACATCTTTATCTGTGATTGCGGCACCTGTTTTCTCCCACTTTCCGTATCCAAGTTCAAACGGTACTTTTTCAATATCAAGACAGAGCGCATCAAGCACTTCAACTGCTGCGGGAATTACTTCTTTCCCGATACCATCTCCTTCGATAACTGCAAGTTTCATTAGATTCACTTATTCCAGATAATTATGAGTATGATTATAACACTTGTAATATTTATAATCCAATCACAATTATAATTGTAATTATAATTATAAATTATTTATATGGTTATAATTCAATTATTCTTATGATTATTTCATTGTTCAGATATCCTTGATATAGTGGAAATAACCTGCCGCTAATGGCACATTTCAACACTATCCTTTGATATGCAAAACCAAT
>JAUVKD010000183.1 GCA_030596385.1 Methanosarcinaceae archaeon
TAAATAGAGTTGATATTGATATCACTGATTTTTGAAACTGTGTCCTGCATACCTATAATATCATCACCTTTTTCTCCACGACCTGCACGCCTATGATCATGTTGATCTATATCAACAAGCCCCAACAACCAATGCCACAGATCGATCTTGATGTTTCCCAACCCACGCTTTTGAAGCAGATCTCATCCATTTTTCACCTGCATGTATCGGATGGTCGCCGCATATCATGAACAGTGTACCTTTCTCCGCAGTTTCCACTATTCGCCCGACATTGGTATCTACCGTGCCGGCAGCATACTTAAGTTCATCCCATGTCTGCGACCTGTGTGCATACCTGTCAATTGCCCTCAAATGCACCGCCAGAACATCAGGTTTGGATTTAAGTGCCTCAACTGCTGCATCTGTGATCTTGATGTCGTACTCAATGATATCCTGTGAATCCGGAACACCATATATATTATTAACACGATCCGAAAATGTATCCGCACCGTGCGATTCTATTACCACTGCTGACCTGCGTCCGGCATCATGCGCCCACTCAAGTATCGTTTTGATCTTCGGGTTTTTAGAATCTTTTGCCCTTTCTACATAGATATCATCAGTTGCATAGATGTGATGTTGGGTTGGAAGGTATCCTGTGAATATGGAAGCAATTGCAGGTGTTGTATGGTCTGCTATTGACCTGCATTGTAGAACCATGCCGGATTCTGCGATTTGTCGTATATTCCGGAATGTGCCATCACTTTCGCTGAAATATCGGTATAGTGAATATCCAAGGCTGTCAACAATTATCAGAACCACTTTTTTACAGTTGTGGGTGATTTTATATTCGTTCACCTCAGGAATAACTTTGCCATCAGGCAGCACCATAGGGATATCAAGCATTTCTGATATTGTAGGGGCGATATCCACAAGACTGTATAGATCGGGATTTAATTTCAAATTTTTCATACAAAAAGATTGCCACATCAAGTTATATTCTTATCGATTGGTGTTTGATTTAGCAATCCATCCCTCTTGTCAACAGTTTTCGATCTTCTGTCATCGATTTGAAGGATATTCAGTCTAACGATGACGTTTATGTATGTCTGAATAGTTAATAAATCATTTAAGTAGTATCAATTGTTAAGGGACACTACAGGTATTGATCATCTCAAAAACAAAAATAAAGAAATCGGTATTGTCACATATTTTCCTGTGGTGTTAAACTCTTTTTTTGATATCAGTATTCCCTTTTTAAAAGCACTAAATCCAATATAGTCTTTTGAATTTAACTGATTCTGAAATTTAACTTCAATTGGAAGTAGGTTACCGTTTTTATCTTTTATTACAAAATCAACTTCATTTTTTCCTCCTTTTTTTCTCCAGTAAAAAACATGTTCATGCGACGCAAATACATCACTTGGACTGACATTATACATTAGCCGGATCAGATGATTTTCAACTATGGACTCTATTAGTTTGCTCTTATTTTCAGGGCTTTCGAGATAGGATAAAGTTGAATTAAAATAGTCTGTTTGTCCAAAAACCCATGTTCTAAGCGAATGGAATATAAATGGATCCTGAAAGTATACTTTCTTTTCTTTTTTAGAATTGAATGTTTTTTTGGTAATATCCACCTGATATAATGTACTTAATACAAATGAATTCTCTAAATTTTCAATGTATTTCGATACCGTGTTATGTGAACCGATATCACTATCCTTTACGATACTTTGCCAGCTAATGTTAGTGGTAAGTTTTTCTGCAACACTTCGCAGTATCTTTTTTGTAGGTGCTTCCCGTATTTGCCATCGTGCAAGGTCACCTATCAGGGAGCGAATATATATTTCATACGTGCTGTTCTCAATGTAATTTCGTGTATAGAATTCATTGATCGATCTGGGAATACCACCGGTGATCAAATACTGTTCAAGCAATCTATCCAGATCGGCCTGATGGATCCTCAATAAATCTAAAACAGGATCTATATTGTTGTCAAACAATCCGAAAAGAATCTCCTGTCTCCTATTTCCATCTAAGAGAGAATATTTTCTAAATAGATCGTTTATTGCCGGGTTTACGGTTTCCGCAAATTCCGCAAATTTCATTGGTGCCAATATCTTGTTTAATGTGCCGTTACCTTCCCCTCTTCTACCGGGTAATCTTTCAATACTGTACTTGATATCGATAGCGTGAGATCCTGTAAGGATGATTGTTGTATTTTGCAATTTACCTGTATCTACAAGATATTTCAGTCCCCTTTCCCAATTTTTGACTGCTGAAATTTCGTCAAGGAACAGGTATTTTCTATCTAACCTGAATACTGAAACCCAGTCAAGATACAGGTCTATAAGTTCTACGAAAGTTTTTTCGTTATCTATCATGTCACAAGTATAATAAAAAATACTTTTCGGATCACTACCGCCAATCAACAAATCTCTTATCAGATTTTTTACCAGAGTAGTTTTCCCCACCTGTCTGGGACCGCGAAGTGTGTATATCCTGTCAGCATCAAATTTTATGAAATGCCTGATCCTTGGTTTCCATTGAATTTTTGCGTTTTCGAAATCCCTTATGTATGGATCATTGTGTATCTCAGAAGGATCTTTCCACCACTTATTTTGCTGTGAAATGCTCGTAAATTCCATGATAGGCAATATTATGACTGATGCTTTATATATATTTGGTCAACTGATTGACAACTTGTTTATATGTGGCTGGTCAATCTATTGACCAGTAATTTATAAGCATCTGGTCAATACACTGATAAAAGAACGAACTAAATGAGAGGAACATTAGTTCTCCCCGTAGGCGGCGCATCCCACTGCTACTAAACCCACAAACCAACATGCAATTCTTATTTGCAACTCGGACACTGCTTGAAAACCGTTTTGTATTTCATGACCATAGTGCAAGAATATGCCTCGCTGTGCGCGCGTGGTCGTGCCGTTTTTCGCATCTGTCTTTTAAATGGAAATGCAAACATCTTAACTTGAGCATTAAGCGGTTTGTGGAGGAGTTAAATGGCATACGTCTTGCTATTGTGCAGGGGAATGCAAGTGGGAAAGTTGAGATGGTGGTTGAAGAGATGGATGTAAAACAAGCCAGATTGTTCTCTTTGCTGAATTTGGGGGAATTTATGGATAACTAACTAAATCGATAGCAGAGGGATTTATGTTTTGCTAGGCCATACAGCGATTGGGTCGTTTGATATTGTTTTTTACCACATCTTTGAAAGTCAAGTCAAAGTAAGGATCGAACCCTGCAAAGAGTTAGTTACCTTAGCTTCAATCATATGGGGGACCTTAATTTGTTCGACCCTCCTGAATTGTTTGTGAGAATTGGTTCCTTGTTTATTTCGTGTGTCGTTTTTTTCGGAATATATTCCTAAGTTGAGTTAGTCGCTCCTGATAATCAGGCGTGGAATAGACTTTAACAAGGCATATAATTCCATCAACGGCCTGTA
>JAUVKD010000217.1 GCA_030596385.1 Methanosarcinaceae archaeon
AATTTTCCATGTTCCTGCTGCATCAATATAAGACGTCACATCCTCATTTTCAGAATACCAATCAGTTACACCTGGGCTGATTTTAGTTGTGTTAGTCCAACTCCATGCAACCGTATCATCAGGTCGGATAAGTTGAACGGCTATATCCTGTTTATCTGGTGTTTTACTTTCAGCCTTTTTCCGCCATTTATAGGCAAAGGTTGCTGAAGAAGGATTGGCATTTGAAGAAAATGTTTGATATAGATTACCAGTGCCGGATGTTTCTGAACCGGAGGTACACCCCTGAACACTACCATTTTGAGGAGAAAACGAGTCATGCCATGCCAGATTGGAAAGATTATTCTGATTGACAGTCCAATCAGACAGATTCAAAGCAAATTCCCCATTACTGATCACCTCGGGATCTACTGCCACATACCAGGGCCTGGCTTCTGTAAACGTCAGGTTGCCGTGATCGATCTCCAGCGGTCCAAGCTGGTAGAGCTTCGGCCACTCTATAGGCACCGAATACGAATACTCCACTGATGCCATATTACCGATAAGATCCCGCTCCCATGCCAGTACCCTGTAATCACCAGCATTGGTCATATCCGCGTCTGTGTGAACAATGAAGTCTGCAGAAACATATTCCCGTATCGTAACCGCATTCGCATCGGTATACGAAGTGAGATTAATACCGACATCGAACCTATCATACTGCTTCGGGTCGATCTTGCTCTGCGCGCACCGGATGATGTCAAAATCATAGGTACTTTGCACCACAAAATATGTGTCAAACCGGCTCTCTTCGCCTTCAATGACCGCAGTGCAGGAGATACTGTACTGTCCTTCGGTTCCAGTTACATACGCAGCTTCATACACCCCCGGGTCTGAGCTTTCAATGATACTGCCGACAGTTGTGGAAAAATGATTTGCGCTGCTGCCGGGTGCGGTCACATCCATCCGGATATCGGCATTGCTCACAGGCGCGCCTGCACTGTCCACAACCACGATCACGATCTCAGCGGTCTCCTCGGGCCGGTAGATGCTCTGCATGGTGTTCACGGATGTGCCAGTATAATTTTGATCAAATATGGGCGCATAACCAGATTCAGATGTTTCAATATTGTCCACAGGATCAGGAATGATTGGTATTACCCACGGCAACATTATTCTCATGATCCCACTACTGGTAATTGTTGAGTGATCATGTTGAAAATTGCATACAAAACTTAGGCTATTGTTATTATTGTACACTTGACTGCCAGACAATGGAATAGTCTCATAACTATTATCAGCAAGCACAGGCTGTGACATCACAACAACATTAAGTAAAAAAAAAGCGATAAATAGTAGAAATAGATGTTTTGCAATGGAACTTGAGGCACATTTATGTGCACATGCACTAATCTTGAAAGCCACCGCTATGTTGATGAAAAACAGTTCCAATAACTGTTTTACTAGTATGCTTGTTATTACAGCATCATGTTTCGCATGGCAAATATTTTTGCATAACATACGTTTTTCACATATCCATTCGACAGCATCTACTTTAAAGATACAGCTAAACCATTGAAATTTCAATTATGAAACGGGAAACGGTGCATATTTGAAATATGCGCATCACTCGTACAACATATATTGTCTAGCACACATTATAAATAATATTCAATCCATCCAATCTATTTTATAAGTAGACCATATATATAACTATTACCTTATGTCAGGCCTTGGGACAAAATTCACTTATTTCCCCCTACATGGCCAATGAGGAATAATGCCATCAATGATTTCAAGGTACCCAATTCTCCTAACATTGTGTGCAACATTCTTTAGTTTTGTTTCAGTAGCCTTCCGTGGATCTAGTCTTTTCCTGATAGGTCCTCCAAATTTACATTTCACCATCGAATTGACCGTTTCCGATATCGAACGCATATGGTAGTGACCTAACCATTCTTGTGTTTCACCCCATAGTGAATAAACCATATTATTCCATCCTGCAAATCCCTTGCTTTTGAATGTCACATTGCTACGAGGTAGAAAATAAGGAATGGCATTATTCATCGTTACCAGATTTGTAATCCAGCGACATGCATAGATCCCGTCTCCAAGAACATCCATCAAATTTGGATTGCAATTAAGCGTTTGCGCAAACGCCTCCGGGAACATGGTAGTTTCACCAATCGAGTGATCAGGGCTTATAGCCATGCCTGAAATTAGTTTATATTGAGTCCCAGCTCCCATCACACTATAAATAAAACTTTTCTTGGCAGCCGTATTTGATTTCGGAAAACTGTCGTGACATTCCTTTGCATTTCATTACATCGAATACAGTTGCTGAAATTTTTATATATATATATTGTCATAATTAATTCGAAATGTGCACTTTGTCGAAAAATTGATGACTATGAAATAAAGCAATTTAAACCGGACAAAACAATGACATTATTATATATCAGGATGCCCTAAATTAATAACAATTCAAAATGCATACGACTTGACATAAAACCTGATCGCAGGGATATACCCCTAATAAGATCTGCCAGGAGTGTATAATGTCACACATTGGATACAACAAAAAAATCATATTAGCAGTACTTGTAATCATCCTCTGCATAATGTTAGGATACACCACCGTTTCTAATTACATGATAGAGTACAACACCATCAACGAAATACTGGAAAGTAAAACAGCCCAAAATGACATACATGTGGTCGGAACCAT
>JAUVKD010000010.1 GCA_030596385.1 Methanosarcinaceae archaeon
AAAAAGCAGAGTCTGAAACAGGCGAGACGAAAATGTACATGTGCAATATAACTGCGCCGACGTGTGAGGAGATAATCAAGAGGGCACAGGTTATTAGTGACCTTGGCGGAAAGTATGTGATGATCGATATCATGCCTGTTGGCTGGACTGCCCTGCAATCACTACGCGAAGCCACTGGGGACATGGGACTTGTGATCCATGCGCACAGGTGCATGCATTCGGCAATTACACGATATCCACTGCATGGTATTAGTATGCTTGTTATCGCAAAACTTACACGCCTTATCGGGCTTGACCAGCTTCATATTGGAACAGTTGTCGGAAAAATGCACGGCGAGCGGGATGAGGTACTGGCACTTCGGGATGAATGTGTTATGGACATAGTCCCTGCGAATGAAGATATGCATATTCTTGAGCAGGATTGGGGTAAGATTAAACCAATGTTCCCGGTTGCGTCAGGTGGTCTCGAACCAACCATGATCCCTGAACTGTTGCGGATATTCGGAAACGATGTGATTATGCAGTTCGGTGGAGGTATTCACGCTCATCCGGATGGAACTTATGCAGGTGCAACGGCGTGTCGCCAGGCTGTTGATGCAGCACTTAATGGCATATCCCTAGAGGAATATGCAAAAACGCATGCCCAGATCAAGGCTGCACTTGAGAAATGGGGATAAGTGGTAATGATTGAATAGATAGATGCGGTCGTTTATAGCCAATGAACAGCACAACCCTGATTTTGAAGATGAGTGAGAGAAATTTTGAGGAAAACATCACCAAGGCTGCCCATATTCTCAAACAGGGTGGTACTGTGGCGTTTCCAACCGAGACCGTTTACGGTCTGGGTGCGGATGCGCTTAACCCTGCTTCCGTCCGAAAGATATTCAAAGCGAAGGGGCGGCCAGCTGACAATCCCCTGATAGTACATATTGCTTCAATGGATACCCTTGACGAAATTGCCAAAAATATTCCGCCTATTGCCGTTGAACTAATGGATATATTCTGGCCAGGTCCGCTGACGTTTGTCCTCAAACGAAAGAATACCGTGCCTGATGTTACAACAGGTGGACTTGATACCGTTGCTGTGAGGATGCCGGACAATCCTGTCGCACTTGCGCTGATCAGGGAAGCGGGCATGCCATTAGCAGCCCCAAGTGCGAACACGTCAGGAAAACCGAGTCCGACAACAGCCGGTCATGTAATGTCCGACCTTGTGGGCAGGATCGATGCTGTAATCGATGGCGGGGTCGTAAAGGTAGGGGTTGAGTCAACGGTACTTGATGTTACATCCGGTATACCGGTGATACTCAGGCCTGGCAGTATAAGTGTGGAAACTTTAAGGAAGCACGTTGGTGAGGTCCTGGTCGGTTATACCGATATGGAAATTGAGGAAGGCGAATTGGTGCGATCTCCAGGTATGAAATATACCCACTATTCTCCTGATACCAGAGTCGTACTTGTTGAAGGTGAAAGCGCCGCTGTTTTGGCGAAGATATCCGAACTGATTGACAATTATTCTCAAAAAGATATGTGCGTGGGATTGCTCATTACGGAAGAAACTGCCGAACATGTATATGCAGATAAAATGTACTCGCTCGGAAGACGGGATGAACCGGAAGATGCTGCCCATAATTTGTTTGCAGGGTTGCGCTATCTTGATAGCAAGGATGCTGATATTGATGGCAGGGATGCTGATGTTGATGTTGATATTATAATTGTGGACGGCTCGGTTAAACAGGATGGTGTTGGAGCTGCGGTTTTTAACAGGTTGAGAAAGGCTGCGAATGAATTGGTTAAAGTTTAAGGGATGTGAAATATTGAAACAGGATAAAAAGGAGAATCTGGCTGCAAAGCAAAAATATACGGTGATTGTCAGGAGAAATCAACAGATAAATAAAGTGAATATTGTTATTCTTGCTGTTGGGCTGCTGCTTACGTTTACCGGTCATAAAGAGATTGGTGGACAGGTTATTTTGCTTGGAGTCATGATATTTGCGTATACACTGGGCTCGAATTTTATTGCGAGGGCAGGAATGCGGAATAGGAAATAATGTTGATTTGATTATGTGTTTAACTTGACATATACTGTATAATAAGTTTTAAAGCATATAAGAAATAATAAGACAGATGAAATAATTTATCTTATGATTGACAAATCGCTCATTGTTAAATCTCCTTCATAAACAGCGTATTGCAAGAAAACCTGAGTCTCAAATGAACCTGACCGACAGTGAAAAATGGGTATATTAATATTTGTGAAATCCCTAATCCGGATATGCATTTTACCCTGCTTTTTGAAGTGGATACCTGACAACGGCTATGAGGACCAGAACTGATAGGATAATTTTTAATTGACCATGCACTCAGGACGATGTCAATATCACTCACAAGGCCAGAGATGTATTATTTGGGACCCAGGTAAAAACATTGACACTCAATTCCATAATAAGTGTGTCCCCTGTGATTAATTTTCGTTGCATGATCCATTTATCCGGAGTTTTGCGGACTAAACCTACTGTCTCCTTTCATAATATCACAAACCGTGTCAAAATCATTTGATTGCCCGAGTGCCCACATAAGTTTGACCAGGGCAACTTCTGCCAGCATATCATCACCTTCAATAATGCCGGCTTTTAAGATGTCACGACCGGTATCGTAAACCCTGTCGCATACCCTGCCATTTAAACACTGTGATGTCATGATAACCGGAATTTTCAAATCCCTTGCTTGCTTGATTGCCGGCACCCAGTCGGCTGAGACATGACCAAGTCCGGTACCTTCAATGACAATTCCACGATAACCTGCATCAATGTAATGCAATAATATGTCCGGACTTGCGCCTGGTGTGAATTTAACAAGCGCGCATTTCAGTTCAAATCCTTCATACAACTTTAACTCACAACTATTGCGCCTGATATAATCACCGTCCGCCATTATCTTCCGAGTGGCATAATCAACAGTTCCTATGGGTTTGGAATTTATTGATTTGAATGCATCCCTTCTTGATGTATGCATTTTGCGCACCTTTGTGCCGCGGTGAATTATACAATGATCATCAGACTGGGTGCCGTGCATTACGACACACACTTCTGCAATATCACTGACAGCCACAATAGCTGCGCATATGGCATTCATGGCATTGTCACTGCTTGGCCTGTCCGCACTTCGCTGGGAACCGACAAAAACTATCGGTACAGGTGTCTGAATCATAAATGACAGCGCAGCAGCGGAATACGTCATAGTATCCGTACCGTGCGCAATGATTATGCCATCGGCACCGTTTTTTATCTCTTCGACCACTGTACGGGCAAGTTCTATCCAGTACTCAGCCTTCATGTTTTCGGACAAGATATTATAGACAACTTTCCCGCTAAAATCAGCAATATCCTTTAATTCAGGTATCGTGTTTAAAATATCATCTGCCGAAAACTGTGCATTTACCGCGCCGGTCCTGTAATCGATCTTGCTGGCAATTGTGCCGCCGGTTGATAGAATGGAAATATTCGGGAGTTTGCGGGAGGCTTTCTTCTGCACTTTCCGTTTCCCTGTATTTGTTGGAGATGAAACAGTTTTCTGTTTTGTCTCAATAATAGTTATCTTTACATCTTCCGGACTGATACCTGCATTGTATCCGCTATCCATTTTAAGCACAATATTGTTGGTCGTGCCTGGCATCACAATGCCTTCATACACCCTGTCCTCTTTTTCGATACGTATTCTGTCGCCTTGTCCAAAATTCATGATCCTACCTTTTACGTACTTGTTTTGTTAATTTTGATTCCGGGTTACTCAGCCGTAGGCGGAGCATCCCGCCATCACTAATGAAATTTTCATTTTTTCGCATTTAATGGATAAAGTGAATTCATTTATAGGTTTTGGACTGGTTTTAGACACTATTTTCGTGGGAAGTGATGTTGAAATGCGCCACCTGCAGCGGTTATATTGTTTTTTAATTGTACATAAAGTATAACTTTTTGTACTCAAAGTAAATGCGACCGCAGGGAGCATTTTCTTGTAGTATATAATTTATAGAATTATATAGTCCGAGTCAATCCGAGCATAGCGAGGATTTTCTCGTTCAGACAAAACAATCTCATTTGTGCACCGATCTCATCACATATATACAAATACCATTTTTTGTTTTATTTCATATTATGAATGTATTCATCAACAACACCCAGCAAGCCACTTATGGAATCGTCGATCCGCTTGTTCAGGCGTTTGAGTTCCTGTTCATCTTTATCCAGTTTAACCCTGCATTTATTCAGTGACTCACGCACCTCGTAAGGCGCAGGTCCGCCTGTGATGTTTCGTTTTTTGATATTTGATATCGGGTCAAGGGCTTCACGGATCATCTCTTCGGTTAACCCGCGTCCGCTCAGGCTTTCACCGATCACGCTATGCGCCACTGCATCGATCTCGCCAGGTGTTGGTTTGCCACTGCCGCATGCAAGCACACCCACAATCTGGTGCGCGGTCCGAAATGGCAAACCTGTCACCCTTACCATGGTGTCTGCAAGTTCGGTTGCAGTCGTAAAACCTGCAACTGACTTCTTTGCCATTATATCGGAGTTTACTTTCATTGTCCCGATCATGCCTGCCATAATACGAACAGCAGCCCGGGTTGTTTCAGTGGAGCGCCAGATATTTGGCGTGGCTTCCTGCAAGTCACGGTTATAACTTAGAGGCAAAGATTTACAGATTGACAAAAGCGACATGAGTGAACCTATCGCCACTCCACTTTTCCCTCGTACAAGTTCGGCAGTGTCAGGATTTTTCTTCTGTGGCATGATGGATGAAGTGGACGTATACCTGTCATCCAGTTCTATAAAATCGAATTCTGATGTTGACCATATTACTATTTCTTCTGCCATTTTGCTAAGGTTTATCATGATATTTGCAAGTACGCTCGCGGATTCGATCAGGAAATCGCGACTGCTCACAGCATCCATTGAATTTTCAATAAGGTCATCAAACCCGAGCAATGTTTGTGTGCGTGGCCGGTCGATGTTAAAACCGGTAGAAGCAAATGCTGCTGCACCTAGAGGGCTCATGTTTACCCTTAAAAGAGCACCCATTGTTCGGTCAAAATCGCGACCGAATGCGTTTGCATGTGCGATTAGGTGATGTGCAAGAGTTGTTGGCTGGGCATGTTGCAAGTGAGTAAAACCGGGCATGAGCGTATCGATATTTTTGCCTGCTGTGCTGTACAATGATTTACGAAGAAGCACAAGGTCATCCATAAGCCCGAGCAGTTCGTCGCGAAGCACAAGCCTGATACATGTAGCCACCTCATCATTACGAGAGCGACCTGAGTGCATCCTGCCGCCTGTGTTTTCACCTACAAGATCGATGAGTCGTGACTCAAGCGAGATGTGTATGTCTTCATAGGTGTGATCAAGTTTATCGATTCCCTCTTCTTTGATTTTAAGTATTGCTTCAAGTATAGCGGCACAATCGTTATTCTCTATTATGCCCTGTTCTTTCAGCATTACTGTGTGCGCCAGGTCAACTGCGATATCTGCTTTAAATATCCATTTATCTGCATCCATAGAGGATGTAAACTTTATGATCTCCTCATCGGGCGCGGTTGCAAGCCGTCCTCTTCGCAAAATATCGCTCATTTGATTCCTCTGCGGTTTTAAATAGAATCGCTCTGAATATTCAGCATGACATGGTTTCAAAGACTTAAATACGAATCGGTTTTAGAAAGCGGAATAAAACAAAAAAAGCATGATTGTTAAATAATATGGCGGAAATATTTTATTAAACATAGATATAATATGTGCAATTTAAATTGATATGATGGTTCTTTGTAATACCTGCATTCTGAAAAGTTGCAGGCACTCAATATCGCAGGAGGATGTGTTTCGTGATGATAAATAAGAACAAACACATAACTGTGTAAGGATACAAACTGTATGAGGATACAAAGCATTCAAAATATTGTTTAAAAATTAGATACCGGTTTAACTATATTTCAATAAAATATAAAAAGGAGTGGTTAAAATGAAGAAAATATTCGTGATAGTGGCAATATCTTTGCTGTTTGTGATGGCAAGTTCGGCAGTAGCGATGGCTAAACAAGAAGAGATACCAAATACCGTTAAGCCAACAGACACCTTTAAACTAAAACAGGGGTACTGTCTGCAGGTAACTGCGATTAACATAACCGCTGATAAAGCTTGGATGCAGTTGACCTGTGCTAATGGTGATGTTGTTGATAATTGCGTGGTGTATGCAGGAGAATGTTTCAATCTGTACGATGATGGGGCATTGATCGTAGAAACGGAACAGGTAACTATATTCTGCGGACTCATCTATAATCTTGTTGCAATAGATGACCTTGTTCAATACAACAAGAACACGGGAAATCCTATATTGACCATGGATAATGTGGTACTTGTTTGTAATATTTAGACTTCATATGGGAAAATCGTGCTTGATCAACTGTTTGTGGTTGAATTCGACAGCATTCTTATCTATGCAAATTCAGTCATCAACCATCCATTTTTATGATTGTCATGGATTTACCACACTCTCATTTATACGATATGTCTCCACACTTGCCATAATTTATCACACGCATAATTAACGTAACAAGTAATCTGAACTAGATCAAGCCATCTATTGCATCAAATTTAGTAACCAGGTTTGAAGATATGAGATATTGAAGGTTTTAATGTCTTCTCAACCTCTTTTGTCACATGTATCCATCGATGAATTTTGTTTTTTTTCGATGTAAATTCCACCCCATATATCTTAGATGCTTCTTGTTTATCTTCACTGATCTGCGAGCAATTTAAGAGCAAAACACCGGACGCGTCCAGATCTGGAAGCGTGCAAAAATATTCAGAATCTAAGTGAGAATACTCCGAAAATAGATTTTATTCATCAACAGGTATTGTTTCAAGTTGGCTTGCAACATTCCAGATAAGTGTCCTTGTGTGCAGTGGAATATTTGGGTCATTGCTTATATCTTCAAGAATTGGTATGCTTGATGATGTACGCAAAAACAGTGGTTCATCTTCTTTGCGAAGTGTGACTAGAATCTCATTTGCAGAGCGTCGTATATTTCGTGGCACTGAACTGTCGTTTGCTATGTGGTCTAATACCTGTATGGATTGCTTGATAACGTCTTGAGGATTTACTGACATTTGGATCACCTTAGAATAATTTTAATATAATCAGAAAATGAGTATTGTTTAAGGAATCTTTAAATAATTGTATTGTATAAAAAGACTTTCGTTTATATATATTTATCATCTTTATTAAAGGGATAATTATGAATTCTGATGACGAACAGGTAAAAAAGATATCAAGATTACTTGAACTTGGCGGAACAATGCTTGCAGAACACTGCAATATGTGTGGTTCACCAATGTTCCGGTATCGTGGTAATGTTATATGTCCGGTGTGTGAGACAAGAGAAGAGAAGCAGTTTGCACAAGTCACTGCAATTCCCTCATTGACATCATCAAAAAAACAAGCATCAAAGCCAACACCTGAACCAACACAACGATCCATATCTCAAATGACAGACACGTCAAAAGCATTTGCATCCGGTGGTGGGGTGGAGTCACTTGAAGAACTACTGTTTGAGAAGATAACCAGCATTGCAAATTCCATGCAGGATGAAACAGACACGCGCCGCATCTCTGAGCAATTGGATATCATCGAACGTGGCTTGAATGTCATTGAAAAATTAAAGAACATTGTATAACTGCTTTGTATTTCATTAGCAAATGCACCGTGGTGTTGTGACACAGCTGGTTTAACGGATTAATTTTCCGGCAAAACATATATTACACCTTTGATACATCAAATCATGCATTTTCATTGTCCGTTTTAAATCTAAGGGTAACTTACTACATTTCGAAATTGAATACCGTTTAGACATTTTGTTTAGATTATTTGAACATCATTTTATATAGGTCATGATTCGACACTCAATATTCTTTAAGTATTAGTAATATATCATATCATTGATGAATATACGGCACTTTGTTCCAGATGATTTCGAACATGTTCTTTCAATCGAACAAAAAATTTTCAGTGACCATGATCCTCTTGTCTACATCAATTTCTATGAATTGAACATGAACGGATTTTTGGTAGCTGAAGAAAATGGTGTGATAATAGGCTTTGTGGTAGGTTATCAATTAAATGAGAATGAAGGGCGCATATTTTCGCTTGCTGTTGAAAATGAGTACAAAAGTCGTGGGATTGGAACTCAGCTTATACATGCCATATTGAAAATATTCTACGAAAATTCATTTCAATATGCCAGCCTTGAAGTTCGCATGAGCAACGTGCGCGCACAAAAATTATACAAGCGAGTTGGATTCGTGCCTTGCTGGGTTGAAAAAAAATATTATTTAGATGGAGAAGATGGAGTTATCATGAAGATACGCATATCTCCACAATATTTATTGTATGCTATGGATAACCCATTGCAAAAACAGGTAATCCCCATCACAAATGGACCTGTATTTCATACCCCGGATTCTATTTAGTTACCATGTATTATTTCAGAACCGGCGCGTGATGCAAGTTCCTGCATTCTTGCAGATGTTCTTCCAGTACCTGAAAATTCATCATCAGATATTATGGATGCAAGTTCATTTCCAAGAACAAAAATTGCATGTTTGTGTTCTGCTTTACTGCGATGGATGTGTACTGGACTTATAGATAATGAGTGATATTCGTCAAAATCACAACATGATTCATCGCATTCAAAGTATTTCTTGATTTGTGCCATCAATGTATGTAGCTGAATTAATTCATCTTTGTGCATAATAACCAACCTATATCCTATCATAACAGTTTATAACTTACAAAATTATCAGCATCAATTTGCTAACATACAAATACTATTTTGACTTAGATAAAACCGTTGTTACCGGAATTCCATTCCTATATTATAGTATATATATTTTTATATATTATGTTTATGATTAATCATTATGAAATGTGCCGTGTTCAAGGGATACCTTTAAGTGACAAGAAAGTAATCAGATTCCCATAGTAACTGCATATCCTTGTATTCACAACAGATGGGGGACATTGAACATTGAACATTGCCTTTTTGAGAGATTTTGCCCATTTGTCGGTGTGATTATTACCACAATTCATGCAGATGCGATTGTTACATCCAAAATGAACAGTTTTGAACTCTTCACATCATTCGCATTGATATACAAAGTAACCCCGACTTTTGTCCTTGCAGGAAAAGCATTTTGTTGACTACTTCGATCTCAACACTGCAAGGCTATCGGTTGCAGTGAGGCAAAACGTGTTCCAGTTGTTATTGTCCTCAAATATATGCTTAACAGTAATGGTTGGTTTGAATTGGGGGTCGTGAAATACAATAACTAAATGAATGTTGAGAA
>JAUVKD010000018.1 GCA_030596385.1 Methanosarcinaceae archaeon
CTTACCTGCGATAGCCAATCCGGCCGCAGTTCCGATCAGGTTCTGCTCAGCACATCCAACATTAAAGAACCTGTTTGGGAATTTTTCTGCAAACTTCTTTGTCTGTGTGGATACTGACAGATCAGCATCCAGTACAACAATATTTTCTTCAGCATCCCCAAGTTTTAAAAGAGCATTTCCGCCCGCCTCTCTGGTAGATAGGACCATCACATCAACTCCTCTAAAGCCTTGATCATCTCTTCCTCACTTGGAGCTTTGCCATGGAAAGAATTTATCCATTCCATAAATGAAACACCCTTTCCCTTAAATGTATGTGCAATTACCACAGTCGGTCTTCCAATCACACAGCCCGCTTCGTCAAAAGCACCTATGATCTGTGACATATTATTTCCATCAATTTCGATAACATTCCAGCCAAACGATTTCCATTTCCTTGCAAACGGTTCCAGACACATGATCTTTTCTGTTTGCCCATCGATTTGAAGACCGTTTCGATCAACGATAGCAATTAAATTATCTAGTTTGTAGTGTGCTGAAAGCATAGCTGCTTCCCAAATCTGTCCCTCATCGCATTCACCATCACCCAGCAGTGCATAGACCTTAAGTTTTTTCTCATCAAGTTTAGCAGCCAGAGCGATACCGTTTGCTGCCGAAAGTCCCTGACCCAATGATCCACCGGAAACCTCCACACCGGATATGCTTATATCCGGATGTCCCTGCAGATAACCATCATTTTTCCTTAATGATCTCAATTCACCCACAGGAAAATACCCACATTCTGCCAATGTCGCATAAAGTGCAGGTGCAGCGTGCCCCTTAGATAGAATAAATCTGTCCTGTTCACTTTCATTTTTATCAGTATCAGGACTATGCTTCATCACATGAAAATACAGTGCCACAAGAATGTCCGTGCATGATAAGGACCCGCCTGTATGACCCGATCCGGCACTGTGAAGCATGCGTATGACATGCCTGCGAATGAGAGTCGCTTTTTCTTCTAACTCCGGAACGTGTTGTGGTGTTGTTGGTTTTGTCATGATATCTGCGTTAATAATTCTTCTGTCGTCACGGTATGTGTTCCCGTTGTACCCAATGCAATAGTCGCTGCAGCGTTTGCAATTGTTGCAGCAGTTTGCATATCCGATCCATTCGCCAATGCTAAAGCCATCGCACCCGTTGCAGCATCTCCAACTCCCGTCATATCAGATGTATCCTTTGCATTGCTTGAGAAATGTTTCACATCATTATCCTTTTCAAATATGCTAATTCCCTTTTTCCCACGTATGATCAATACTCCTTTGCAGTCAAGATGTGTCAATAACCATTGACCTATGTTCCTGACACTGGTCTCATGAATTGGTTTTATACCGACCACCTGTGAAGCATCAAAAAGATCAGAGATGATCACAGTGACATTTTTGTAGGATCTCAAATTTTCAGCCTTTGAATTGACAATCACCGGAATATTATGAGATATTGCCAGGGGTATTAACTTGTTTAATAAATATTGTGTTATAAGTCCTTTATCATAATCAGATATCAGGATCGCATCAATTTCTTTTATCCGCGCTTCAACAAACCCCAAGATTTCCTTAGTTGTCTCAACATCGATCGTTTTTCTGGTTTCCTTATCAATTCTAACGATCTGGTTACCGTTCCCAATAACTCTGGTTTTCACTGTTGTCGGTCTATCCTCTGACAAGATAATGCCTTTCGTATCAATGCCCCTTTCCTCAAGCAAATTCAACAATATCCTGCCAGCATCATCTGTCCCAATGACACCAACCGCTTCAACAGTTCCACCTAAACTTTTGATATTGCTTACTGCATTGGCGGCTCCGCCCAGTTCATATGACTCGTCCTCAATATCAACAACCGGCACCGGTGCTTCTGGAGAAATGCGTGTGACTGTGCCATGCAAATACTGATCTATCATCAGATCTCCAATAGCAAGTATTCTGGTGTCATTGAAGTTTTGAATTATGTCATTCATTTTTGATGTTCCTCATATTTCACTATATCCGGATGTTCACACATTTTTTTAATTTTCATTGGATATTGTGTATGGCATCATATGCTTAAAGTAAATCCAATCAATTTTTTTTCATAGTATATATTTTATAAACATATAGTGCGAGTTAATGCGAACGAAGTGAGCATTTTCTCGATCACAACCATTCCGACCATGTCACATTCATCTGCATCATAATTCCCTTCAACTCTTCATAAATCTTCCTATCGAACTTCAACACCAGCACCACATAAATCACCCCTCCCAGCACAACCGGAACCAATGCCAGCCACACATTCGACAGTGGCACAACCATCCGATACCCGCCCACAAACAACGACATCACAACAGATGCCTTCAGAATATTCATCAAACTCCCGGATTCCACTCGGATCGTTAACATCCTTGACAATACCCACAGTGCCAGAACTGCATTCAGTCCCATAGTAACAAGTGTGGCGATCGCCGCCCCTGCAATGCCAATCATAGGTATCAATATTGCATTTAGTGCAATGTTTGCCGCAACTGCCACCACAGTGATCTTGAACAGGTCCTTGAGATGGTCCAGTGCACTCAGATATGATGTGAAAAAGAACTGGAAAATATTTACGATCTGCACAATGAACAGTACCACCATTGTTATATATCCTCGTCCAAATTCCGCGCCATAGAAATAATACAGCAGTTTATCTCCCAAAAGAACCCCACCCGCAAACATTGGTATGGCCAGAACAAGCGAGTACGTAAATGCACGCGAAAGCGACTCTTCTATCAATCCCATCTCGCCAGTTTTTCCCCAACGGCTGACCCTTGGCCATAGTGTTGAACGAAGTGCATTGGTTGTAAATGCTGCCAGTGATGTGAACTGCAGCACTATACGGTACACACCCACATCCGCATTATTGAGGAAATAACCGATCATGATCGTATCTGAATACATGAATACGATCCCCCCGCCTGAAATTAAAAAGACCCACAATGAAAATGTTGAAAGGCTTTTAATGTGCTCCCACCCAAATCTCACAAAACGCAGATCAAAAAAACGCAGTTGTACTATGGAGCCAACAAACATTCCTACAACAAACCCACCGGCAAGACCTGCAACACCAAAACCGAAAAAAACTGCGACGACTTGAATAATGATACGTGAAACATTGTTAATAAATCCTGCAGTTGCCTGTATCCCGATTTTACCGCATCCTTGCATGCCGCCGGATATGGCACCATACAATAGTGATATTATCAGTGCCAGTAATAGCCAGATAAACGTCCCGGCATCGTTGAGATCTACAAAATAATTGCGAAATGCAATAAGTGCAACTACAACCATTGTCACAAATACAGAGCGCAGTACAACAAATGCACTGAAATACGCATCCTGCTCTTCACCTTCACTGATGCGCTTGATCGCGGCTCCGCCAAATCCGCCGTCAGTCATCAGGCCGATGATGCTGAAATATGCAAGAAACAGGAAATATCCGCCCAGCACGCTTGCACCTACTGTGTGCGCGAAATACATCGTGCTCAAAAAACCGATGAACGTGAGGGCGATCTGCCAGACGAGCGACACGATACTCTGGCGCTGGATTGGCTCGATAGCCATGATGCGTGAAAAGAAAGCTTTGAAATTTAACATGCTTTGATCAGTAAACCTGATTTTCGTTTTCTGTAGGTCGTTTTTTCAAATTTGCCACAGAGAGCACAGAGGACACAGAGATTGTAGCATTCTCCCTCTGTGTACTCTGTGCTCTCTGCGGCCAGCATTTTTCACACGAATCCCACCGAATTGAAGTTTGTAACAATATGTCTCATTGATAATTGCGGGCATGTGAGTAAATCATTCTCACAACTTCCCCAAATCCCCCTCAACCATCATCTTCACCAATTCCCGAAGCCCGACCTTAGCCTCCCAACCCAGCTTTTCCTTAGCCTTCGCCGGATCTCCCAGCAAAAGCTCAACCTCAGTAGGCCTGTAATATCGTGGATCGATCTCGATCAACACATCACCTGTCGCAGCATCCACTCCAACCTCATCAACACCTTCTCCTCGCCATTCGATCTCAATTCCGACCTCTCCAAACGCAAGTTCCACAAACTCCCGCACCGAATGCATTTCACCCGTAGCGATCACAAAATCATCTGGCTCATCCTGCTGGAGCATCAGCCACATGGCCTCCACATAATCTCCGGCAAATCCCCAGTCCCGCTTAGCATCCAGATTACCGAGATACAGCTTCTCCTGCACCCCCTTCTTAATCCTTGCCACAGCCATCGTGATCTTTCTTGTCACAAACGTCTCGCCGCGGAGGGGGGATTCGTGGTTGAACAGGATACCGTTGCATGCGTACATGCCGTAGGCCTCGCGGTAGTTCACGGTGACCCAGTAGGCGTATAACTTGGCTGCGCCGTAAGGGCTTCTCGGGTAGAAGGGGGTGGTCTCGCTTTGCGGGATCTCTTGGACTTTGCCGTAGAGTTCGCTGGTCGAGGCCTGGTAAAACTTTGTTTTCTTTTCCAGGCCGAGGATGCGTATGGCTTCTAGGAGGCGCAGTGTTCCGATGGCATCGGAATTTGCGGTGTATTCGGGGGTGTCGAAGGAGACCTGCACGTGGCTCTGGGCGGCGAGGTTGTATATCTCGTCAGGTTGGGTTTCCTGGATGATCCTGATAAGGTTCGTGGAGTCGGTCAGGTCGCCGTAGTGCATGAAGAAATTTACGTTTCTCTCGTGGGGATCTTTGTACAGGTGGTCTATGCGCTCGGTGTTGAATGAGGATGACCTTCGTTTGATGCCGTGTACGATGTATCCTTTGTTCAGGAGGAACTCGGCGAGGTATGCGCCGTCCTGGCCTGTGATTCCGGTGATTAGGGCTGTTTTGGTCATTTATATCACTTTGGTATGATTTGACTAAATTATATAATTATTATACTTAAAACATGTTGCTAAGTTTAATTTAAACCGCATGAACCAGATCAAGTTCCAATTGATCAAATATTCCACCATCGGTTATGCCAAGGTAAAATGCTACCACAAGGTTTGCAAGAATACATAATATCAGAACAATCTTGTCGAGATTCCTGATCATGAAATCATCATTTTGCAATCGCTGCGGTACAAATTGTGGCAGTTCTGATATCCCGTATGCTGCAAGTGGTATAATCGCAGGGAACATCAGAAATATGAATCTGGTGGAAAAGTATGGCCATCCTAATATTATCATTGATGAAGAGATTATTATCATCACAAAAATATCAAAATAACCGTCAGTTCGTCTTTTCCATTCCTTGTATAATCCAATGATAAAGAATGGAACAAACAAATTAAATGCCATAATAAATGATTTGACAAGATTATAAGCGGCTACATACAATTCCGCTCTTGGCAAATTCGAAGTCCATGTGAAGTAACTAAAATTAAAATATTTATACACTACAATGCTATTGATAATCACCGGTATTAGGATGCCTACAAAAACAACTCCAACAATTCCAAACTTTTGAGACAATGAATATTTGAAAGCATATTTGCTGAAAAATGCAATTAAGCATAAAAATATATAGCCGGCAATGACGCTTTCCTTCATCAAAAGTCCTAATCCAATGAATATGCCAATGAAAAATAAATGAATGGATTTGTTTCTTCTTTCAGGGAGAGGGTCCTCCTTAAAAAACCATAGTGTCAAAAATATACTGCCTAAATAAAAGAACCAAATCCCCATATCCTGCATTATCGCAAGTCCAAAAGTAGTCACAACCGGTGAGGATGCATAAAGAAGGGATGCATATAGCGCAATTTTATCGGAATACAGTTTTTTCACAATCAAAAAAATAAAACCAACTGATAGCAAATAGAAAATTGAATTTCCCATTATAAATCCATTTCTCGCACCAAAAATATATGAGAAAGGCAATGCAACCAATGAACCAAGTGGTCGTAAAAAACGAGATTTGTCACTATTTGATGTGACTGATGCAATATCAATGTTCCCTTGAAGCACTTCCACAACTTGAAGATATCCTCTGGAATCGGGAATATCATTTGCACCTGTGAGTGCTAATTTTAAAATTAATACAATTGTTGCAAACATTATTGCATAAAGCAGATATCGATCTTTAATAACATTGAATACATTTGTATTTTTCATATCTATCCACCTTTTACAATAAACAAAAGACCCAGCAAAACTACACTTGCTCCAATGATCCTATATGTTCCAAAATTTTCACCAAGGAAAAAATATGAAAGAATCAGTACCAAAAGATACGTTCCTGCAATAAATGGATATACATATCCGAGATCTTTTTTTGACAGGGCGACTAACCAAAATATCGTACCGATTGCGTAAAATAAAAGACCAATTCCCACTTGCAGGTTCATAAAAATGTTAACAATGGTTGAAAGTTTATAGTCTGCTATTGTGCCCACATCACGCATTCCTAATTTCCAGAATACCTGTCCAAAAGATGCAAAAAATGTGGCAATAACAAGTTCGAATATTACTTTCATTCATTTTCTCCTTTGTATGCAATCACTAAATTATTCAATCCAAATTGGAATGTTTTAGCAATCACATTGTCAAATCCACAATCATTTTTTAACATGTGTGTTAATTGATTACCATTAAAGTAATTTTTATGATCTGCAATCTCCACCGGATTAACAATGTGAAGTTTAAAAGATAAAAATTCCAAGATCGGTTTGCTTGTTGGTGTGGGAGTGGTCAATATTAAAACACCACCAGATTTTAATATCCTATGGCATTCTTGCAATATTTCTGTTGGATATTCAAGATGTTCCAAAACTGCTAATAAGGTAACACAATTGACTTGTTCAGATTCCAAAGGTAATGTTTTATCCAACCCTACATTTTTTAAATATATTTTATTAGATTTCAAACTGCTGACTTTTTTATCAAATCCAATTCCTTTTTTAACAAATGGTTCCATACTAAGAAGAAATTTGGCATTAAATCCGCACCCAACGTCACATAAAAAACAATCACTCGGGATGTATTTTTTAATGCGATTAATCCGCATTTGTCTCAAAATGGGTTCAAGCAACTCTTCTTTCATAAATAATCCCCTGTCACGAGTAATACTACTATGGTAATAATAATCAATCCAACTAAGATTTCCGAATATTGTCTTCAATTCGATCTAATTTTTTGGTCAAATAATCCATAATAAATCCAAAAGACAGCAGCTGCATTGCTATAAAAATAAACAACACCGTGAGCAATGGATAATATCCATGTTCCAAAACACCAAACATAATCTTTTCATACAACGAAATTATCCCAAAATACGCAGCAAATGATATAAATAACACACTTGGCATCATGATCGTCTTTGCAATAAGCGACGTTTCATTGTATGCAACTGACATCAAACCCCTGAACATCTTGGCGCCATCACGAATTGGTCTGAGTTTGGATGTTCCAACCCGGTCCCTGTACTCGATTGGAACCTCAACGATCTTGTAACCGAGTTTTGCCGCTCGAACCGTCATTTTTGTCTCATATTCGAGATTTACTGCATCGACATCCAATTTATCAAAATTTTCTTTCTTAAAAGCCCTGTAACCGGTTTGCCCGTCAGAAATGTTAATGCAACTGATATATGCAGCAAGGAGTGAAAACAATCGATTCCCGATCATATTCAACATCGGCATGTTATTGATCCCATTTATGAATCGTGAACCCAATACCAGATCTGCACCCTTCTCAAGTTCAGACACAAATTGAGGTACGTATTCTGCAGGATATGTACAATCGGCATCTGTGAAGATTATAATGTCCCCACTGGCATTTGCCACACCGGTCCGCAATGCGGACACTTTCCCTTTATTTGTCTCGTGTTTAAACACCTTAACATCATACGTTTTTGCAATCTCATATGTCTTATCTGACGAACCGTCATCCACAACTATTATTTCATCCACTTTATCCATATATTCTTCAATAACCAATGGTAAAGCTTCTTCTTCATTCCATGCGGGAACAATTAAAGATGTTTTCATTAAATTACCCTCGTCCGTTTCCAGTCGTTGAATTCATTCGTTTTTAAAGTATTTTAGAGTATTCCCCAACTCATCCCCCAGCCCAACCTTCGGCTCCCACCCCAGCACATCCTTCGCCCTACCAATATCCGGCCTCTGGACCTTAGGATCATCTACAGGCAGCTCCTCAAAAACAACCCGCGAATCACTACCAGTAATCTCAATAACCCTCTCAGCAAACTCCAGCACACTCATCTCATCAGGATTCCCGATATTCACAGGCTCCACAAAATCCGACATCATCAACCGATAAATCCCATCAATGAGATCAGAAACATAACAGAACGACCGCGTCTGCGACCCGTCCCCATACACCGTAATATCTTCTCCCTTCAATGCCTGATTGATGAAATTCGGAACCACGCGCCCATCGCCTGCACGCATCCGCGGCCCATACGTATTAAAAATACGCGCAATCCGCGTCTCCACACCATGATACCGGTGGTACGCCATCGTGATCGCCTCAGCGTACCGCTTAGCCTCATCATACACGCCGCGCGGCCCGATGGGGTTCACGTTGCCCCAGTAGGTCTCTGGTTGTGGGTTCACAAGCGGGTCGCCGTAGGTCTCGGATGTGGATGCAAGCAAAAAGCGCGC
>JAUVKD010000008.1 GCA_030596385.1 Methanosarcinaceae archaeon
AACGAATCCTTCATCTGCGTTCCGATATTGTCACCATAATGATAGAAATTCTGCACGATGCTGTCATCGATATAGCCTTTGACTTGCACGCGCTTTTCCAGTTCATCAAGTATTCCGTGATAGAATCCTGTTAATGCATCCTCGCGTTCCGCCCATGCTTTAAGTATAAGTTTTGACATCTTTGCACCGCCAACAACTTCGATCTGCGCGGCGTATTTCAATTCCTTGACACCTTCGCCGTAGAAGCGTGCTACGCCGTTGAATAACTGCTGATTACCTGTTATTTCGGGTTTTAACGAATACATGTGCATGTCCTTAACGATGCGAGACAGCATAGCAAATAACGTCTCTGCCGGCATATCGATCTCCCTTGTATTTTCTTCTGTTTCTACAAGGCTCCCGACAATATTGTGCCATTCGGACTCGTTGATCTCTTTTACTTTCAACATGGGACAAACGATGCTCAAGCTCTTTACAGGAATATCTATCTCACTTGTCTTTTTGGTCGAATAATCGTAATAGATAACCTTGCCGGATACTTCACAATCACCACATTCCCCTGTCGGGCGTATCTCAAAAGTTACAGTTTTTGCTTCACCGGGTTTTAGCATGACAATAGTTTTGGTGATTTCCGATACAAGAAACACGTCGGGTACGTAAAGATTTACTTTGATATCACCAATTGGCTCAGGTGTGGGATTTTCCACTTTGACCTTGTACTGAATGGTTGCGCCTTTGTAATCGAAGGCTGTTTTGACATCTATACTTTCTATGCTTGCTGGCGCTGGCTCCGCTTTCTGGGCAGAAGCTGACAGTTTTGGCCCAGGGCGCGAGGTACTTACCAGAACGTGCTCAGCATGCTTTTCTGGCTTTCGTCTAATTAGTGCAATCAGCAGTAGAAGAATAATGGCTCCAGCGCCGCCGTAGAGATATTTAGCCGGGATGCTAGAAGAGGTAGTCATGGGTGTTGATGGTACGGTTGAAGCAGGTGATGATTTGAAATTTTCTATTGCAGTGCCTACTGTTACAGGTATAAGTGGCGCTGACACGAAAGATTTACTGCCAGCATTCACATCTATGCTATCTGACCAAATGTTATAATCTTTAAGTTCTAACTCAATATAATGGGAGCCTACAGATACATCGGCGACAGTTTTGGGCGTTTTCCCCACATAAGAACTGTCTATGTAAATACTGGCACCTGAAGGGGAGGAGGAGATTGAGAGGGAACCTGTTGTTGGAGTTGTTTGAACTGGAGTTGATGTACTTGATACGTCAGTGGACAATATCACAAGACCATTATCCCAATCAACTACGTATGCATGGTCGCCTGATACTAAAACATTACATGCATTCCCTGTGTCATAACGACTTGTAAGCGCAGGTGCTGTCGGATTACTAACATCTAGAATTAAAAGACCTTTGCCTCCACTGGCTACGTATGCATGACTGCCTGATATAAAAACATCACATGCATTTCCTATATCCTGTGCATCTATTGCGGTATCGTAATTGTAACGTCCTGAAAGTGTAGGTGCTGACGGGTTGCTAATATCCACAATCCAAAGACCATTGCCCCCATCGGCTACGTATGCGTGGCTGCCCGATATAAAAACACCCTCTGCATGTCCTGAAGTGTCATAACTTCCGGTAAGCGTGGGTGCTGTCGGATTGCTGACATCTACAATCACTAGACCATCATGCCCACCAGCTACATATGCATAGTTGCCTGATACAAAAACGTCCCCTGTACGTTTTCCTGAGATTTCGTAACTTCCGGTGAGTGTGGGTGCTGCCGGATTGCTGACATCCACAATCACAAGACCATCATACCCATCAGCTACATATGCATGGTTGCCTGATACAAAAACACCATATGCATCTCCTGAGGTGTCGTAACTTCCTATAAGCGCAGGTGCTACTGGGTTGCTGACATCCACAATCACAATACCATTACTCCCATCGGCTATGTAAGCATAGTTGCCTGATACAAAAACATTCCGTGCATTCTCTGTGTCGTAATGTCCTGCACGCGTCGGTGTTGCTGGATTACTGACATCTACAATCAAAAGGCCATTGGAACTATCTGCTACATATGCATGGTTGTCTAATACTGCAATACCAATAGCATATCCTGCAGTATCGTAACGTCCTGCAAGCGTTATATCCACTTCATCCGCCGCTCCCACACCTACAAGGCTTGCGAGCACCAGCGTTGCGATCATACTTATTGCAAGGATACATCTCGTAGACTTTTTGAGGAGTTTAGTATATTTTTTTTGCCCTTCTAGTATTTTCATTCACATCATCTCACAACTTCGTCCCGCATTCGTGACAGTACTTCTCATTAGCTTCCACATCCCTGTCGCAGTTCGGACACTTTCTCGCGCCTGTGCCAATATTTGAGTGCTGGACAAATGAATTCTTAATCTGTGTATCAGCATTGTTACCGATATTGCTCCTCTGCACAAAACTGTCCTCTATTACCACATTTCCGCTGCATATTCCATCAATATCACAGGCATCCAGAAGATTACTATGCACTATTTGAGAATTTTTGATGGAGACATTGAATACAGGTGCAAGTTTACCCAGAGCATTTCCTTTCTTTGAGAAATTACGTCCAAGCTCAGGCAATAGCCCTGTAAGAACCTCTTGATCAGGAGCTGCCACGAAAAACTCAATTATCTCAGTCTCTTCGCTCACACTTGCCTTGATTACAAGATCGATCCTCTTTACCTTTGTCTTACCATAGTACCATATTTCATAGGTCTTATCATCAGTAGTCTTAAAAGTCCTCACATAACGCACATCATGCATCTGGATAACCTCGTGACACAGTGTTAGTGCTTTGTTTACATTAACTCCACTGGGCATTGAAAATCGCTTGCTGCTCTTGGCAGGAAGTGAGGTGACAAGCTCCTTCAGCCTGCCGATATTTATATCCTGCTCAGTTTTAAAAATTGGGCAGACGATTGGGTTTTTTGAAGGTTTCATCATAACGAAATGAAGAATGCCAGAGGCATCCTTGTAATCAATCCTGCAGTTAACCACAGTTCCCTTCTTAGAACAAATTAAAGGATCAAAGTAGAGTGCGATTGTTTTATCGCTGTTTGGTAGTATATTGCCTAATTGAATTTTTCCTTTTTTTGTAGCATAGGTATCAGGTTCATGATGATCTAGTCTCAAAATATTATCATCATAGTCAAGATCAAGAAAAACATCTGTGGCGGTATATTGCATATTATTTTGGATTGATATTTTAAGGCGGATGAATCCATTGAAGAACTCAGGTTCACGGAGAATTATTATTTGATTTGATTTATTTTTATTCTCTCCAATTTTTTTATTTTTAAAATTGGCAATACCGCCTTCAATATCATCTACACCTACGAACTCATGCTGAATTACACCTACCTGAGTGAGGTTCTCAGCGGCAATACTAATATTGTCAGTACATGCCTGAATCAGACCATTAATCTCCTTCAACTTCTGTTCAAATTTAAATTCTGATGTCTTATCTACAATTTCTCCAAGATATCCGAGAACGTTACGGAACGCTTCTTTTGCTTCATCGAAATGATTTGCTTTGAATAGTTCTTCTGCATCCCTCATTTTCTCCTTTCCTTGCTCCATCTCAGAATCAATTAACCCCTTCCGACCCCTGACAATAAGTTCTTCTGTGTCATCTTTTTGTTTTACATCAAGACTGGCAAGATATTCCAGAGCAGAAAGAAAACCCTTTTCAGCTTCAGCAAAATGCTCATCATTAATTTTTTCCTCTGCTTTATTCAACATGGCATCCCCATGGCTCAGCAGACTGGCATCGATATTTGAGCAAATGCTTTTCAATTTTTCATTTATCTTGTTTTTATCTTCGATAAAATCTCGTTTCACAGCGTATTCAAGAGCCTGATTGAACGTCTTTTCACTTTCCTTATAGACCTCCTTTGCCTCAATGAATTTCTTATCCTTAAATAGGTTGTTAGCTTCTTTCACCTTGTTGTTACCAAGTTCCACGAACGTTAACATCTCCCTGTTGTCGATGGCAGTCTCTGCGTTGAAGATGTTACCCCGAACAATCTCTTCAACTTTATCAAGCCTCTGCAGAATATCATCTTCATTCCTCTGTTTAGCTACATCTCTAGCCCTGCTGTATTCTTTCTGACTGTTCTTCCATAATTCGATACTTTTTTCGAAATTCTTAGAACTAAAGGAGGACTGGGCTTTTTCAGCAATATCTTTTGCTTTTTGTAGCAGATGGTCGGTATTGGGTTTTGCAGCCAGCTTTGATTTATCTGCCAGTTCTTCGGCTTTTTCAAAGTTACCTGATTTCAGTTCAATGTAACCATCTTTTCTAAATTTATCGGCTTCGTCAAGGTCAGCACCGGCCAGTTTTTCACTGATCAGTTTCTCTGCTTCACGGATTTTATCAAAAACTCGATTTTCATCTTTAACTATTGTCCTAAGTTTATGCATCATATTTTCAGCTTTTTCTATATCGTCTGACTTTACAATATCAGTTATCTCTTCTATCAAACCAACTGATTTACCAATTATTCGTATTTCTGGTTTTAGTTGATTGATTTCTGATGTAATCGTTTCCTCAAGCAAAACAAATTTTTTGGCTTTCCTTAAAAGCTCAAGAGCTCTGTCAAGTTCATCTTCCTTTACATCTTCTAAAACTTGTTTAATAATCCTTTTAGCAGCAGCGTTGCCTTCCAAACCCAGAGCAGGTTTAATCTCAATAAACTCTGATTTTAATTCATCTAAAAGTTCGTGTTTATTCATTTTACCACTTTACACCCTTTTCCCCATATTCAATAAAGTCCATTTTATCTTTCTCATATTTTGCATTATCAAGTTCTTCTGTAAATGTCTCTTTTGCCTTGTTGATTGAGGACTCTGCGGCTTTAAAATTGCCATCCTTCAGTTCGTTCAAACATTCATCAAGTAAACGGGTTGTTTTTTCTATGTACTTCTGGTACATTTCCGGAATCTTGCTGTGAAGATTATCAATTTCTACAAAAAGATGGTTTTCTTGTTCTACTGCTTTTTCTGCTTTTTTTAATAATTTGTCAGCTTTATTGAACATTGAGTTTCTAATTTCATCTTCTGCTTTTTTAATGAGAGACTCTGATATGCCTTCACTGAGTTTCCTTTCATCTTTTAACCGTTTCAAAAATTCGACCAGAGGCAACTCTTTTTGACATAATTCTTTAGCTTTTCGGGCTAACTTGTTAGCTTTTGAATAGTCACTGGAATCAAGAGCTTTTTTTGCATCAGAATAGAGCTTGCCTGATTTACACCAGCTATAACCTCCTGAAAATGAGGTAATTGCATCCTTAGCTTCTTGCCTGATACGCACTCTCCTGTTTGATCTCACTTTACGGGTTGTATTTATGCCTACTACAAGTGAAATTAGAGAAAATACAACCCCGCCATAAACATAATTGTTTGGGGTAATAGGAGCAAAATCTTCGTTATTAGGAACACCATCATTGTCAACATCAAAAACTAATGCTTCAGCTTTATTAGCGTAACTCATTGCTAGAGTATACTCCCCGTTCCACCTTTTATCCCGTGCCTGCTGAAGAAGAGATTCTGCTTCGGATGTATCTGCGGAAATACCCTTAGCAATATCAATTGATTTTTCTGCTGAGGCGATAGCAGAATGTACGTCAAACGATTCAACATACTCCAACAGATTACCACTCTCTGAATATAATCTTACATCTGAAATAGTTACATACCATGGGTCCAAACTAATACTGTCAAGCCGTCCGCTCAATATTGTAACATCCCTATCACTCTTTTTGTGGATTGAGAATTGTTCTCCTTCAGTTACAATCTCGTCATCAAGTTCTTGTCCATCTTTCCTGAATAAAAGCCAAAGTTTTTCACCTTCCCCATCAACTTGTGCCAAATACAAAGAATAACCATCTGATAAATCCCAAACTAAATTGTGAGCTGGTTGAGGTTCATTCTTTTTCTCAGAGATTATGTTTTTAAGTTCATCAGCTGTTAAATTTGAGATCGTTTTTGAAGCAATTCTGCTACCTGAGTGTTGAACGACATCGGTAAATTTAGCCATAATATGACGATCTTGCTCTGTAATATCTTCCAATGTACCTGACAAAATTGTAGTTTCAGTGTCATTTTCAAGCGAAAAATCCTTTCCAACTGAAATAACTGCTGTGTCGATATTTAAATTGTATTTTTGTAAATGTAAAACTGCTTGATTTGCGTGTGGATAGATTCTTGAATATAACCAGTATCCATCATCTAATTTCCAATAAGCTGTTCCTTGTTCTACCATCATAGAAAAAATGATTTTACCTATATTTGATATGATTAGATCTCCACTTTCAGAATATATGGTTATGTTTTTCAATACTACTAAAGTACTCTTGCTTCCAATAAAAATATCTAAATTACCTTTTATTATAGGTAATCCTTTATTACCCAGTTCCACTATGCTGCCTTGTTTATAAGTCCCGCTATCAACTTCAACCCCATTTTTTTGTAGTTCAAGTTTCGCAAGTTCTACTATATCATCTCCATCTTCAAAGCTATATTTTGAAAAAACTAACGAATAGCCTTCAAATAGAAGATGTTTATTATCTACTGGGGGAACTAAACCAGTTGTCATCCTGTATGATTTTTCAAAAGCGTATACATATCCATCCGAACCTATGAAAAGTCTACCGTTTGCGATTGCGGGAGATGATGAAAGTGTCGATCCAACTGTATAATTCCATTTGCGCATTCCATTTTGTGCATCTACTGCCTCTAAATACTGACCAGAGCCAATATATGCAACTTTGTTTGAGATCGTGGGAGAAGAAAAGAGGAGGCCCAGAGCTGTATAACTCCCTGATGATATTCCTGTTGTGGTATTCACTATACTTATGCCATTATTTGATTGAAGTAGATGTAGCATATTATTTGCAATAGAAGGAGATGAACTAACAACAACTCCCTGACCACAATCGCGGTCCCACGGCGCTTTTTTAGCATTTGCATCGATTGAATGCAAACCAGTTCCTGTGCCTACATATATCATTCCATTGGAAATGATAGGCATACCTACAGCTGCTTCAATAGGATATGCCCATTTTAAATCACCATCTTTAGCATTCAGAGCAAATAATGAATTATCGATCCCGACATACAAAATTCCGTTCGAAATAGCTGGTGACGCCCCATCTATTAATGTCTCAGGTGCACCTTCTTTGCACCAAACCAAATTCCCGGTTGATGCATCGAGGGCACATATCCCAGAATCGACAACTGATGGTCCTTTTGAGAGAACATAAACTAAGTTACCTGCAACTATTGGAGAAGACACTGGCTTGCTGGAAGATGATCTGGGATGTTTTTTCCATTTCAACTCACCTGTGTTTTTGTCGAGAGCATAAACATATCCATCTTCTGAACTAACGTAAATATATTCATTTGCAACAGCTGGAGACCACCTTATCCAACCGCCTGTTTTGTATTTCCATTTTTGTTTTCCACTATTTTCTTCCAGCGCATAAACATATGTACCTGTTGAACCTACATAGACCAAACCATCGGAAACTACTGGAGATGAGAGAACGATTCCATCAACCTTTGCCTTCCATGCTAATTTTAAGGGCGGTGTTAAAGATTCGGAGGTATAGCCACTGTTCGTTATATCACCCCTGAACATTGGCCAATCTGTCGTAGTTCGTTTTGTAGTTGCAGGTGTATGGGCGGCCGCATCTGCTTCACCCTCTTGATATTGATAAGTCGATACAAGCTGGACAATATTTGTATCAGTTCTACGAAACACCGCACCAACCTTCGTTTTTACAAGAAGACATTCTATATTATCTATGTTTTTAGTATAACTATATGTGTCACCAACAGATAGAACCTCATCATCAATTTCCGTGCCATATCTTGATAAACCCAACCACACCTTTTGTCCTTCGAAATCGATTTGATATGCAGTGAGCCCATACCCATCTTTTAAATCAAACGATGCGCCCGTTGATAAGTTTATTTTATCATGCTCAACCAAAACATTTCCAACTTTGGTACCCACAGTAGTTGTTGAAGCCGCTACTGCGCCTCCATCAGAATATTGAGGTGATTGTGTATTACTTTCAGAATTGGCGAAAAAATAAACATTGTCATCGACTGACCCAGCAACTATATACTTGCCATCAGCCGAAGCAGAAACACCATCAACCTCACCCCCAGTTTTGTGTTGCCATAACAACTCGTGGTCGGCTCCCTGTGCATGCACTGCTGGCGCCAGCAACAACATCGTGATTATTGTGATAAGGATTTTAGTATGCATGCGTATTCGCCTCTTATCTCTGGTTACTTATTAATATCGATTTTGTTTTCCCCACCCCTTCTCCCAGCTTCCACGCACTCTCCGAAGGTCTTATTCCATTGCTTATTTCCCTTGGAATCAGTTTTTTCAAGCCAAACATCAGTAGAGCAGCACCGTATGATTTCGTGCCTCCTGCAATGATGTAGCCACCATCAGATGTTTGCTGGACCGAATTTGCATAATCCCAGTCAGTTCCTCCGAAGGTCTTGCTCCATACTTCTTCAGGAACTGTTTCAGCAGATACTACGTTCACAAGTGCGAGCAATATTATAATCCAGATAATTCTTTTCATGAGTGTCACTTTAAATCTGTACTGTGGGATGGATAGAGTACAATATTGCCCTGTTCAGAAATAGTCATAACAAGCGTCCTCTTCCGTATCCCAGAATTCAAAATACATTCTGAGAATTTCAATCAATCTTTATTCTCATTAAATTCTTCTTTGAATAGAACGATAACTTTCATAGTTTTCTGAACTGGAACATCTTTCAGCATTCTACGACACTGTTAGGGTACACCCCTTTAATTGCATATTTCATCGTGTTCGTCTCATTTTAGTCTTCAGGAATAAATATCTATCTTCGATACAAGCACTTTAATCTTTTATTTCGTCAGCATCGATCAGCCCCAGCCGCTTCCCGCACGCTCCACAGAACTTTGCACCTGCGGGATTCTCATTGCCGCATGAACATATCTTCGTAGCTACATTGGATTTACCCTGCGCCGCACCCATCAAATCAGCATCAAGCCCCATCCTGCGATTGGCATCCCCACGCTCCCGATCCTCCACATCCATCATAAACTGTACCTTATCCTCACCAGCACGCCCCTCAGCTTCCTTTATCTTAGCCAGCGCCTCGATCTGCTCAGCAGACATGCCGCTAAGTTCGCGACCCTGTGCGATCGTGTTGGCAACATCAGCACCGCCTGTTTCAGTAACAGATTTCAGGTACTCCATGTCGCGCGCATGATTACGGTCGGTCATATCCTCATCAAGTTCCATCTCTGCACGCTTTGCATCAGTCTTGGAATCCTTCCATATCTTGAATGTATCAATCGCCTGTCGGGCTTCTGCTGCATCCGCCTCGTTCTCGATCCGTGAAATCTCGGCCTCATGGAGCGCATCCTTTTCCTTCTCGGCACGATCATATTCACTCATCGCTGCTCCAGGTGCGAGATCGCCCCT
>JAUVKD010000168.1 GCA_030596385.1 Methanosarcinaceae archaeon
ATTATTAACAAATTATCAAATCGTAGGTGAGATAAGTGAGTCATAATTCAAAAGGACAGAAGATGAGGTTGGCAAAGGCCCACAAGCAGAACCACCGCGTTCCAACATGGGTGATGATTAAGACCGGTAGGAAGGTCACAACCCATCCAAAAAGAAGACACTGGAGAAGAAGCAGTTTGAATGTGAAGTAAGCAGGTGATGGCAATGGAAGAAGACGCAGTTAAAGAGCAGATTTATACTATTCCACTCCGTGATGCAAAAAATGCACCAAGATGGAGAAGGGCAAACCGTGCAATGAAAATAATCAGGAAGTATCTAATAAGGCACATGAAGGTTGATCCGGACAAAATTAAGATAGATAAAACGATCAATGAGATGATCTGGGAGAGAGGTACTGAAAAACCACCACGTTCAATTCGAGTTAGGGCAGCGAAGTTCGAGGATGGCGGGGTTGAGGCAGAACTCGCATAGTTTCCGGATTTGCATAAGCATTGTATTAATTATATTTTTATAATTCATACCAAAATCTCAAAATCAGTAGTTGCAACAAAGCTTTGAACCGATAATGATTCGAACATTAAATGTATACGACAATCCGATAATTGGGGTTTTTGCCACATGCACTGAAGATGTGGCATTAGTTCCAATCGGTACAAGATCAAATGTATGTGATTCACTCGCAGAGTTCCTTGATGTCAGGGTTATTTCAACTCTAATAGGTGGCAGTACAGTAATTGGTTCACTTGTATGTGGAAATTCAAATGGATTTTTGATACCAAACATTGCAGATCCCGATGACCTGAAAGATGTGGGTCTTCCTGTAAGTACGCTTCCGGGAAAACTTTCTGCGGTTGGAAACATAGTTTTAGCAAATGATTCTGCAGCGCTGGTACATACGGATATGCCAAAAAAGTCTATGGATATCGTATCAAGCACGCTTGGTGTGGATGTATACAGGGGCACAATTGCAGGGCTTAATACTGTAGGTATGGCAGGTACGGTCACAAACAAAGGATTATTGATCCATCCAAGGGCAACCCAATCCGAGATAGAGAATCTTAAAGATATATTCGGACTTCCGATAAATATCGGTACATCGAATTTCGGTTCACAACACGTTGGTTCCGGATTGCTTGCAAATTCAAAAGGCTATGTTGCAGGCTCCAAAACAACAGGTTATGAACTTGGAAGGATCGAAGATGCGCTTGGTTTTATTTGATATTATGGTATGTAACAAGTTTAATGCTTAAGGTTTATATTCAAATTCCACATTCAACTTTATTTGCACTTGATTTATTATTAATAATTACTAATTATAGGTCATTCAAAGGTGATTTCAATGAAGAATTATATTGTTAAAGGCACATTTAAAGCAGGACAAAAATGGGAACCGTTCACTAAGAATTTAGAGAGTCAGAATGAGAAGAATGCACAGGAGAAGGTGTATTCCATATTTGGTAGTAAACATAGCATCAAACGATTCCTTATTAAGATCGATAGCGTTACAGAGGCGTGATACAAATGACCGGAGTCAGTGAGCAGGATGTCAGGAATCTTGCAATGCAGCATCAGGAGATGCAAAAACGAGCAGAGATGACGCAGCAGCAGATGACTGCTGTCCAGATGGCTGCTGATGATTGTATTCGGGCAATTGGTGCGATTAGTGAATTGAAAGATGCAGAAGATGGCGTTGAAATGATGTTGCCTATTGGTTCGAATTCATATATTCATGCTAAACTGAACAAGGTCGATAAGGTCGTTGTAAATGTTGGTGCTGGCATAAGTGTGGAAAAAACAATGGACGATGCAAAGGAAACGCTGGTCAAGCGCAGTGAACAACTTGGCAAAATACTTGAGCAGATGAATGTGTCATTGGGACAGATCGTACAGAATTTGCAGGCACTGGAAGCCAAGGCTGCTGAAATACAAGCACCGACAATGAACGCTGAATAACGGTTATCACATTTTTACATTTTAATGCTTTTTATTATATTATCATTTATATTTTGAAGGGATGGATCAATTGTTCAACAAACTTAAGGAGAAACTAAGCGGTTTTAAAACATCCATTGGCAACAAGATCGATGAAAAAGATGTGCCTGCAAAGGAATCTGAAATACCAGTTGTTGCGGATGGCTCAAATGAAAAACCAGTGAAAAAGATTGGTTTTGCCAAAAAAGCCAGGTCTCTTGTATTTGAGAGAGAAGTTTTCCTTAATGAACATGATCTTGAAGACCCCCTGTGGGAACTGGAGATGGCACTACTTGAGAGCGATCTTGCACTGTCTGTTGCAGAATCCATTGTTGAATCCGTTAAAAATGAACTTGTTGGTACAAGTAAGAAAATTGGTCGCAATACAGGTAATATTGTTGAGCAGGCTCTTAAGAATGCGATATACAACGTAATGTCTGCAAACACTTTCGATTTTGATGATTTTATCAAAAATGCACAAAAACCTGTTAATATCATTTTTATAGGTATAAATGGAACTGGTAAGACTACATCAATTGCAAAACTTTCGAAACGCCTGAAGGATATGAATTATTCTGTTGTCATTGCAGCAGGGGATACTTTCAGGGCCGGTGCTATAGACCAGATAGCAATACATGCGGAGAATATTGGTATAAAGCTGATCAAACAACCGGAAGGTAGCGACCCTGCGGCAGTTGTGTATGATGCTGTCCAGTATGCTAAGGGGCATGGCATGGATGTGGTACTTTCGGATACAGCAGGCCGCATGCATACCAATGTGAACCTGATGACCCAGCTTCAAAAGATTTGTCGTGTAACCCCACCTGATCTTCTGATATTTGTTGATGAAGCAGTTGCTGGAAATGATGCAGTCGAACGCGCGTCGCTGTTCAACGGCATTGTTCCAATAGACGGTTCAATCCTTACAAAAACAGATGCCGATGCCAAAGGCGGTTCTGCGATCTCGATCGCATATATTACAGGTAAACCAATACTTTTCCTGGGAATGGGGCAGGGATATGATGACCTGCAAAAGTTCGATCCGGAGTGGTTCGTAAACCAGTTGTTCGAGTAAAGGGTTATGTGGAAAGGCTCAAAATTTATACGTGTTCTTGTTTATTGATTGCCATAATTGTATTTGTTCGTATATACCCCTTAATGCAAGAGCAACAAAATAATGCATCTTGTCGCCTACTATACAAGTAGGCCGAGAGGGATAACAAGTAATTTGTTTGGGATCACGTTCCCGTAGCTAAAACTGTTACCCTCTCATCCTTTTAAAAACACGAATTAGTACGTTTTGGACATATAAATAAATATGTACCACATATAACTAGCGAACTTGTGTGAAGGATAGAAGAAGGGGTGGTTTCACTCTCGGCCTTAAAATTTGAATTCTAAACAAAGGAGAGTGAAATAATGAATGAAAATATAATGTATATCGGAATTGACGTATCGAAAGACAAACATGATATTTGCATAAAAAACACTACAGGGAACGTGCTCAAACAGTTTAAGATAAGAAACAATAAAAGAGATCTTGACAAACTCTACACAACAGTGAATAAATTGAAATCCGACAGTGGGGATGATATTGTATTTTTCGGCATGGAAGCAACTGGAATCTATTCCTTGCCATTGTATTCTGCTCTTAAACGTGATGGACACCACGTAAAACAGTACAATCCCATCCAAACAAGTGGCTATCGTAAAATTAAGATTCGCAAGACTAAGACCGATTCGATAGATTCAGCCATTATTGCTGATATGCTACGCCATCAAGAACCGCCGGTCTCAACTGCAATTGACAATTTGAAGTTATATCAATTAAGGGAATTATGCAGGGTGCGTCAGCGAAATATCGAGAAGCGTACTAAATGTAAAATTCAGCTTGTTCG
>JAUVKD010000024.1 GCA_030596385.1 Methanosarcinaceae archaeon
ACTGATTTCCGGTTCTCTGTGAAACTCGCGCCGTTGTTTTATTATCCATTCTTCTATTGGTATGGGGGACAAAGCTTTTCCTCGCAGTTTTATTTAAAATAATATAGTTATTTAGTTAGTGTTTTATAATTACCTATTGTTTTCTACATATAAATATCATATATTTCCGTATACGGGTTATAACAGATGGATGCCAATATATTACAATGCTACACTGATGCGGGTCAGATCGCATCAAAGGTTTTGCGTGAAACAGTGAAATATGCTTCACACAATGTAGACATATCCGTATTGGAACTTGCACAGGTCGCAGAAGCACGCATCATTGAACTTGGCGGACAAATTGCATTTCCATGCAACATATCGATAAATGAGATCGCATCCCATTATACTCCACCTGCCAATGATATACTCAAGTTACAAAAAGGCGACGTGGTCAAGATTGATGTCGGTGCACACATTGATGGATACATAGCAGACACGGCAGCAACGATTGAGATCTCAACCACTAAGCACACAGAACTTTTAGATGCATCAAAAAAAGCGCTTGAGAATGTGATAGCTGTGACCTGTGCGGGAGTAAACACAAAGGATATGGGAAAGATCATCGAGGATACGATAAATGGGATGGGGTTTTTGCCAATATATGATCTTACAGGACATAATCTCAAACAATACTGTCTTCATGCAAATATGAATATTCCAAACTATGCGGCATCGTTTGGAAATACACTATTAGAAGGGGATGTAATCGCTATAGAGCCATTTGCAACATACGGAAAAGGTACTACAAGAAATGGAGATTCTCATATATTCAGCCTGAATAAACTATTCGGAAAGCATATACATAATGAGTCAAATACGCACAGCAAAAGTTTGCTTGATGACCTTTACAATCAGTACGGATATCTCCCGTTTGCGCGCCGATGGTTGGAGGACAGTGCAGGTGCTAATATCGATAATTATGTTACCACAGGTGATATAATTGCATATCCTGTACTCCATGAGATCTCAGGCGGTATTGTTTCACAGTTCGAACATACCGTTATTGTGGAAGAATCGGGGTGCATAATCACCACGAATTAATCATATTAAGTACATAATTGATAATTGAAAAACAGAAGAAACAGATAAATGTTGAATTATATTTGATTTACTTGTAGGAATTGGGAATTATGATCAAAACAAGGCTCAGGGACTTTATTATCACAAAAGACGGCTGGATATTTGCAGTAGCAGATTATTTCCATCCGGACGGTATACGATCGACATTTCGCTATGTACCTGATGAGAATGGTGAGCGGGAACTTGATGGTATTCGCTACAAGAAGTATGATTTTGACGTGGCTTTTGAATTTATGCAAAAGAACAGACCCGAATGGGTTCAGGATGTCCATGTGGTTCCTGAAAATGAGGTGAAACAACTGCTACATCCGGATGATTGTATTCCGGATCTTGTCAAGACTGATCACAGGGTTGCTGTGATCGTGGAGATGCTGCAAAATGCAGGCATTCCAATCTCCAAAATGGGTATCACAGGTTCTTTACTGCCAGGATTACAAAATGAGACATCTGATATTGATTTTGTGGTGTATGGGAATTACTGGTTCAAAGCGCGCGATGCTATTGCGGTTGCAAAGTCGGGAGTAAGCATTATTGAAGATATTGATGATGTGATGTGGCATCGCATCTATGATAAACGGATACCTGAGATACCCTTTGATGAATTCATATTGCATGAAAAGCGAAAAGGCAATCGTGGTGTGATAGATGGTACATATTTTGATCTCCTGTTCGTGCGCGATTGGGATCAGATCAAAGAACCTATGCCGCGCGGAAAGGATATCGGGACGATGAAAATTGAAGCCACTGTCATAAACGCTGAATTTGCTTTTGATAGTCCTTCGGTGTATAAGGTTAACCATGAAAGCATTGATCATGTGCTTTCATACACCCACACATACGCAGGTCAGGCGCTTGTTGGTGAAATCATTGAGGCCCAGGGCATGGTTGAGCAGGTAGGAGACATGAAACGGCTGGTTGTGGGAACATCACGCGAACCCAGAGGTGAATGGATTCGCTCGTTGACGCTACTTGTAAAATCGGGTTTAATTTAAATTCATGCATTATTGATTTAGAAAATATTATGATATAATACGGATCTTGCAGATTAAACGGATGCGTATAGACTTGATTTCATCCATAGAAATCCATTCAATTCATGTTATCTGTGTTTTATTATGTCATATTTGGGAACCATCAGGATCTTTTAAAAATCAAAAACTAACATTGAATTAGTCAAACTTTGCGACGGCACACCAATAGCAGCAAAGATGTGGAGTGTAATAATTCAGATCAAAACCAGTAATCGATGACCAATAAATTCGAATTATATTCAAAAAATACAGGAACAAAGACTGGTATCGGCATTGGTTAACCGCCACCAGTGACCTGTGAAATATCCTCCGCCTTTTGTGCACCAAGAACCTCTGAACGATTTTTAAGGTACTGTGCGGCATCGGTATCTGTCATCTTATGTTCATGAATCTCTGTTTTTATAACTGTATCCGTCACTTCAAGTACTTTTACATTATAGTACAGGTCGGTCCTGTCAACCAATGCCCAATCTCCTTCAGAATCTCTTTTAATATTAGTGACAACACCAACAGTGTCGGTATTTATGTATTTCACAAAGGTTCCAATCTCAATAACTGTTCCGTTTATGTCCCTCGCTTCAATTATTTTTGAATCGTCCAAGATGATTACCTCTATTTATTATTATGCCCAATTTTTTGATGTACACATATTCAACAAATTTGAATATTAAATAATATTAAATCGAACATATGGTGGATTATATTTTAAATTTAACCCTTGTGATTACACACGGCGGAATATTTTTCAATTCAACTCCTGTGGATGTGCCTATAGCCTCAAGACCATTGAACTCATCTGACCCACAAAGCACATCCTGGTCCGGATGTGTTCCGGGTTTGATATTACAACTAATCACAGTTCTCTCCCCCACAGATACCACAATCGGTAATTTTGCTGATGCTTTGTGGTTCTTTGAAAGAACTATCAAAGGTGACTTGAGTTCCCGGACCATGTAAAGAACGCACTTAAGCCCATTCTCATACAATTCCCCGGCTGAAAAGGCGGAGGCGACGATCAAGTCATTTGGGTCAAGTCCCAGTACAATCTCCTCATCTTCGGTTTCTAAAAAAAACTGGCTGCGCGGTCCGGCCTTCACAATTGCAACTGTCCCGGATTTGCCACGCAAAAGGATCATTTCACTATTATCAAGTGGAATGTTCTTATCCGATGTTAAATCATTCATATTGAATATATCTGTGGAATCGATGACAATGTCACTTATTTATTAAAATCCGCCACATTTCTGGACTGGCACGAGGGGCACATGACATTTTTTCCGATTCCCTTAAACTGATTTTTACAATCATTGCAAACGTATTCCTTCACAGGTAACTTACCTTCTATATTCACGTCAAATGCATCTCCGACACTGCACATATTTATCACCTCAATGGTTTATCATGATTATACATTGCTTATATCTATTTAGATTAAAGTCTTTCCATCGAACCCTGAGCAATTTCAGTCCGCAAATCCCCGATATTAGCAACACGTTCTGCAAAAGCATTATGTCGGTGGATACTTTCTTCATTTATCTGTTTGATAGTAATTATTGCATCATCAGGTAGATGAGTAAATTGCTGGACTACATTTTTTGCCATTGTACGCACACAATCTTCAACAAACTTTGGATTTCTGTGTGCTGTTTCAACAACAGCCGCTTCATCCGATCGTTTTAATAATTCAAATATACTTGAACTCATGGAGTTCTCGATAATTTCTATTATTACTTCAAGAGATACATCAATGTTACCTTCCACCTCGATCGATATGGTACCTCGTCCTCTCTGGTTATGAGTTACCATCGGTACTTTATGCAAAAACTTTGCAACGATCTGGTCATCGACTCCAAGATCAAGGAGTTCATTTTGTGCTTTCTCCCGCATGATCTCCTGTGCACATGGACACGCAGTCATTCCTGTAACTTTAGAACCTATGAGTTTTGTGATCGCAATTGAGCCATTAATTTCCCTTTTGGCCACGGATTCAGCAAATATATCGAGAACTTCCTGACATTCCATTTTCGTTATTGGTGATTCTCTTTTGACAACATATTCGCTCTTCATAATAACTTCTGCCTGAGTTGCGTATTCATGACGGCTCAATAAACTTCGTGCAACATCGCTGCACAATTGTTCGATCTCATAGACTGGCATGTTGACAGCCCTTTCAAGTACTTCATCAATCGCTTCAAAATTGCGGGAAAGGTTTGCACCTTTTCGATCGGATGGTAAATCTACGAAAATATCAAACGTTGAGAGCAGTACGATCGGACGTTTGTCCTTTCGTTTGATTTCAACAAGTTTTTTGACATCTGTTACACCAACGCGCGTAAGATTGATTGGAATTTTAGGCTTGTTTGCCTGCACATCTGGTAATTGTACAACTGGAAGTTCCATTATATAACCTCAGAATACGTATATTCATTGAATAAATGATGTAGCGTTTATAAATTCAATTCAAGTAACAATCTCAAATGGATTCATTGCATGTAAATGTTATGATGTTGATTTAAGTTGTGTTTAAGATTTGGTACTTGTTTTGCCAGTTTTAATTATGAGTTAATCCGCCACATGCAGCGGCCGTATGGGTTTTTGCTTCAGATCGAATAATCTCATATTACGCATTACGAAAAATACAAAAATATATTATAAAATTGTGTTTTTCTGTAAATAAGTTGTCTGGAACGCCGCACAACGCATAAAAAAGTATAAATTATTATACCCCCGTTCTGCGGTGGTTGGATATGTTGTAGCAACGTTTGATCTGAAAATCTTGTAAAATTTCGTTGAAAACCATGATAAAACCGAATCAAAAGGCAACATTAAAAGAAAACACATATATATTTGGTGTTCTGAATTATAACCAATAGTAACAAATTCAGGTTGTGAGTTGACAATATGTCTAAAACAAGAAATTTTGTATTAAGAGATAAGGACGGAAACGAGCACGGTGTATTCACTGGGAAACAACCAAGGCAAGCAGCTCTCAAGGTCGCAAATAGGAATAAATCTACAAAATCCAAACCTGCAACTATCAGACTTCGAGAACGTGGAACCAAGAAGGTTCATGTTTTTAAGGGGTGGAGGGAAAAAGTTGATGCACCTAAAAATAAGCCAACATGGATGCCTGATAAGATCAGTAAGCCACATGTGAAGAAAGTATCCATTAAAAAACTTGATTAAGTTTGACATTTTAATTGGTGCAAAACATGACCCGTTGTGATAATGGGTCTACTTCTTTTTTTGAGTGTAATATATTTATACTGTACTTTTGTACAGACTTAATATCTTCTTCCGGTCTTTTAAACTATAACTAATCGCAGATGCACTCATTTTCTATAGAGTTGAGTGCCTGCTCCTACAGTTAGCAGGTAATACAGATTTCACATGCATTATTGTGTTCTTCCAAAGTCAACTAAACCGATTGGTATTGTAATCAGGGCATCAAAATTATATTATGATGAGAATATCATTAATTTATGTAGTCATCAAAATTCGCAGCAAACAATAGATTTATATAAATTGGAAAAAGAAATGTGCTTATGCCAAATGATACTAAAACAATTACGTTGATAAATCTAAAACCTCCTGCTGACAATTCAGAATGTAGCACTGAATGTAACACATGTAGTTCAACAGGATGTACAGGCGGACTTGGTATTAAATCCGGTTCAAATAGTGATGTTGTTTACAGGAACCTCTTTATTTTCACAGTGATTATTTTAACCATGATCACGGCCTCGTTTCTGATTATAAAAATATTGACTGCCATCCTCGAATAACGATAAAATCCTCACTATGCTCGGATTAACCCGAACGATCTATTTTAGGTTGTGTCCACGAGTTATTGAACAGACACTCTAAACGTTAATAATTCTTTCAATGTCCTGACATGATCTGTAAGTTTCTGAGCCACAGCTGGTGTCCTTTGCAACCATTTTTTAATACGTTACTTCCTGCCCTTATACTTCTGTCTCTCTATCATGTAGCAGGTACAAACAATAAAAATGCCCGCGGACAGTGCCGAAAACGTCATGATCCAGCCAAGCAGCGAGTACTCTCCCCTGCCTCCGCCTCCACCACTTTCTTTTCCCCCCAGTGTGGTCCCTTTCATCAGGTAACCAGTTATCGCATCCAGCAGGCTGGTGCCTGACCCTTTACCGTCACCTTCGATTCCCTCCCTCCGTCACCCATTGATCCTGACTCATTTCCAAAACCTGCCTCCACGATGGGAACGTTCTTAGTCATATCATTGTTATCGTAATCAAGTTCAACCCAACTCGGTCCGGAAAGTTCATCTGCTTCGGCTTTTAGTTTGTAGATCTTTCCCATATACATTGGTTTCCAGTTAAATTGTAAGGTTATGTTATCTCCGGAATCCAGACGGGATATCTTTTGCCGCCCGATTTTCATTCCATTGGAGTAAAAGGTCACATTGAAGTCAGTGGCATTGCTTTTGCCATAATTGCTTATGGTAGTGTTTATTTCATATGTTTTGCCAACAACTGCGGATACCGGAGCGTCGAGGTCCGTAACAGCGAGGTCAGGGGGATATCGGAGGATTAAGAAAGCGTTGGATGACATCATCATACCATCGCCCCTGTCCTGCATTTCCGCTATATTATCCCGTTTTATAAGATAATCATCCACATCGCGTCTATCTATACCAACAGAATCATTAGAAGAATTACATATCCATGCCCCGTCCACTAACTCCTTACTATTGAAATACAATCCATTCTTTTTCTTGCCATTCCATTTCGTTCCTTTATAAAATTCCTCATCCACCGACTCATTAAGCGACAATAAGCTGTAATTGATGATTTGATCAGGTTATATGTTTCAGTTGCCATTAACTCTAAATAGATCGTGGCAAAAAAATCATCGCAAAGGATGCAGAAATCCTTGTTTTTCTCTACGTCTTCTGCGCTCACGCGGTTTTCCGAACGATTCCGAAAAATGATACCCCCACAGCAGAGCTGCTGGGTATAATAATTAAAATCAAATAGGAGTATATTCCATATATTATACATAAAGAAAAAAACAAATGAGGTTAAAGAACCTCATCATTTATCTTCACGAAAGAGCCGTCTCGCAATCAACATAACCGATAGGCCAGTCAATAATCCAAATCCCGGAATACCATTATTATCTTCCCCGGATGGCCCATTGGTTTCGTCTACAGTTTCTGTGGATTCGTCAACAGCAATTTCTCCATCTGCATCTTCCCCGGATACCGTTTCAATACTTGTGGCAGAATCATCTGCAGTATTTGTTTCAGTGGGGTTAGTAGTGATACTTGTTGCAGTGGAATCATCATTAGTGGATGTTCCGGAACTGCGTTCAATGTAATTGTTTCCAGTGTGCAGAATCTTGTCATAACTATCATAATCGTATAATTCTACAATAGTGTTTTCAAACGGATTCGAATCACTTCCCTCATATGCAATATTACAAAGAACCTGATCACCATCATGTGATTCTATATCCCATGCTATTATCTGCACGATGTTTTCTGTGTTATCGATGTCCTTGGTCTGTACCGTAAGGGCATTCCCATCTCCTGATGTTACATCTGTAACCGTAACTCCGTCAGAGAATTCGAAATTAATATCACATGAACCTAAATTTTCAACATTTTTGACCATCAATGGTACGATCTTAGTTCCATCATCCAGTGTCTCAACTTCTCCATAATATACCTCAGCCGTTGCAGATACAGGCAGGGCTGACATTAGCAAAAGAAAAAGTACACAAATTGATATTGTTAATGTTTTCATATTCGCATCAGCAAAAAAAAGGCATCCTTAAGGATGCCTTATGGTGCTACCTCTTTTCCTACCAGGAATTTTGCAAGATAGAGTGCATCTGCCGAAGTTATATTATCATCGCCTGTGTCAGGAGACATATCACCTACAAGCAATGAAGGCATTGATTCTTTACCTACAAGATACTTCGCTATGTATAGTACATCTGCAGAATTCAGAGTTCCAT
>JAUVKD010000075.1 GCA_030596385.1 Methanosarcinaceae archaeon
ATGCAATGACAGGTTTCAGGATTGGATATGCACTTGCAGCACCTGAAATAATTGATTCAATGATGTTGATCCACCAGTATACTATGCTTTGCGCACCCATAACTGCTCAGATAGGAGCTATCGAAGCGCTCAAAAATGGTGATAATGAGATGCAAAAGATGGTGCGCGAGTATGACCGGCGGCGGCATCTTATTGTTTTGGGATTGAACAAACTGGGACTTGAATGCTTTGAACCAAAAGGCGCATTTTATGCGTTCCCATCAATTTCAAGTACAGGTCTCACATCAGGTGATTTCGCAGAAAGACTCCTAAATGAGCAAAAAGTAGCAACTGTTCCGGGTGATGTATTCGGAAAAGCAGGAGTCGGTTTCTTGCGTTGTTCGTATGCGGCATCAAGGAAAGATATCCATATTGCACTTGAAAGAATTGGCGAGTTTGTTGACTCACAAAAAAACACGGGTATTCCGGGCGAACAGTAATTGAGTTAAGTCAAAAACATCTCAAGGAAGCACTTATTGGAGACCGTCCTGGTTTTATAATTACACGTACGGCAAACTTGAAGCCCATGCCATAGTCCCGAGTCCGTCTGATGTTATGTACATGCGCGGTTCCTTAACATAATGAAAAAGATATTTTGCTTTCCATTCCAAAATCGTTTCGATCCGATTTTTTGACTTGCACCGTCGGCACTTTTTGAGGGGCGCAAGCACTCCCTTTGTATCCTTGATTATTGGTATATCGACAAGAACGTTCATGGAAATACCTGTTACAAGGTTGGTCGCACCCGGACCCGATGCCGCAAGGCATACCTCAGTCATGCAAATATGGTTCTTTTAGCCAGGATCGAATCCGGGTGTGTTTTAGTTTCACAATCGCTTTGGCAGGCTTTTTTCATGTAGTTTTACCGCAGATATCATAAAAATAATGAGGAACATTATAAGGGCAGAGATACTCACGTAAACCGAATAATAATTTGTTTCATGGAATGAATATCTGCAAAGGTCAGTTATGTATGTCAGGGGGGAAATTGATGCAAGTGCCCGTCCCCATTGTGGTAAATCTCCTAATTTAATAAATACGCCGCTTATGAATACCAGTGGAAATTTTACCATTGTGGACATCATCATTACTGTGGATGTCATACTGGTGGGAGTGGAGGAGAATATCAGTCCCATGGCTGAAAAACAGAATGAAGCCAGTATAATTGCTACTGCAAGTGTAAACGGATGTGTGATCGTTACACCAAGTGCAATCCCCAATAATATCGGAACAAGAGATATCCCGATCCCAAACAGCACAGATGCTAAAATATCTCCAAGAAGGATCGTTGTAATGGATACAGGAGAGGATGCCAGTCGCTCCAGATTCCTTGTTTGTGTTTCAGTGGGTGCGATTACAGGAGTAATAGATGTTGATGTAAAAAATATCGTCATGCCCAGCAATCCGGCGATCAGGAAATCAACCGGTAGATCTCTTCCGATCATGAATGCTACAAAAAGAAATGCAGGAAAAAGGACACCAAATATAATTACAGGCCCCTTTAAATAATATATCATGATATCCTTTTTTGAAATTGCAAGGGCACGTTTTAGCTGATCTATTACCATCAATATTACTGCTACTGTCATCATTCACCCTCAGTAAGTTTGATAAAAATATCCTCAAGTGTTGGCGTCATTGTATTCAACGTCAGAATTTCCAGATTACTTGATCGTGAATAATCAACAAGCTGATATACTATTCTGCCCGGCTTATCTGTGTACAATCGCAGTTTGTCTCCGCTCTTTTGTACATCCACGACTCCTTGCATGGCATGTAGATCATGGGGATCCACAGGAATATTAAAACCGATCTCTACCCATTTCAGTCCTCCGATTCGCATTTTTAGTTTTTCCGGAGCGTCGATAGCTGCTATATTCCCATGATTAATTACTGCAATTCTGTTGCACAATTGGTTTGCTTCCTCCATGTAGTGAGTGGTGAGAAAAATTGTTTTCCCTTCTTTGTTCAACTCCAACACCATATCCTTTATTAATCGCGAACTTCGGACATCCAGACCCGATGTGGGTTCATCAAGAAAAAGAATTTCCGGATCGTTCATAAGTGACATTGCGAGTATGAGTTTTTGCTTCATTCCTTTGGAGAATGTCTTGACCTTATGATCTTTCCATTCATAGAGATCGAACTTCATCAGGAGTTTTTCCGCTCTTTTTGTGGATTTATTTTTTGGTATACCATACAATTGTGCCATGAACTGCAGGTTATGCCAGGCAGAAAGATCGGTGTATGCGTTTGAAAGTTCGGGTACAACTCCTATTATCTGTTTGGCTTTGATCGGATTTCGCTGAATGTCAATACCTTTGATCTTGATTAGACCTGAATCCGGTTTGATTATTCCTGTGAGCATTCTGGCAGTTGTTGTCTTACCGGCACCATTGGGGCCCAAAAAACCAAATATCTCACCATTCTCAACTTCAAAATCCAGATTGTCTACCGCAGTAAAATCACCGAATCGTTTTGTTAGATTATTAACTTCAATAGCATTCATGCATTTCATCATTACACGATCTTATATATTTTAATGTGGCTGTTGTATCCCGGACAGGCTTATACGTTTGTACGGCGCCATTCCAGGTACAATGTCCTCCGGAACAAATATTATTTGACCTGCATATCATCATACAGATTTGCTTCTTCTTGCTATAGAGGCTGTACCCCGACAAATTTTGAAATTTAACCAAAATCGCGTTTTAGATCAATATAGCACATTTCATCAAAATGCCAAAAGTTGCGACGGCGAACCCAACCGCAATAGAACCCAGGGTACAATAATTAAGATAAAAAGTCCCTTATTTCACCACCTTTCTTCTCAAGCTTTCAAATAATTCACAGACAGTCTGCAACCTTTGCCAAAGCCTTTTCAACCTGCGAAGGCAGAATGTCCAGATTGTGATCTTTTTTGATACCGAGCTCAGTCAGGACAATATGTTTGCTAATAGGTATCCCGGCATGCTCAAGCGTCGCCTTTGTGCATTTTAGAGGACAGCCGTCGATAGCAATTATGCAGTCGCACCCTTCAGCAGATTTTATAATCCCGGGGCTGTGTCCTCCGATACCGACCGTACACATCATCGTGCCCACACCTTTTTTTGCAAGTTTTACAGCAACCATGTTGCTGATCTGCCCTACATTCGATGCATCTGCACATGGGAATATTCCGACATTATCGGATTCACAAGAACATTTTATTTCATCTGTTACGTCTTCGCATAAACATTTCATTTCTTCTGTCATATTATCACCTCTGATATTTATTTAACAACATCAATTTTTGCATCCACTTCAACCACGGTCTTCATGGAGTTCAATACGATAGAATATTCTTCGACTCGTTCAATCAATGCCAGCAGCACATCGCTGTCCGCATCTGTCTTTATCACCGGTTTTACCACTATTCTGGTAAAAACATTCTTACCATTTACCTTTTCCAGATAACCGACAGCAATCGATTCATACGAAAGAGGCGTGATATTCGCTTTCTTTGCAAATGCAAGGAACGTGGTCATAAAACATACGTTCATTGAGCCTACAAACAAATCCTCTGGACTTATCAGTCCCGTGTGTCCTCCGAATTCAGGCGGCGTTGCAACTAAAATGTCAGGTTTATCATTTCCGGTTGATAATATACCCCTGTGTTCGCCGCTCCATTTCAGTTCATTGTGATATTCAAAACTCATACATACATCTCCTATGTGAACGGACATTTACACTTGAATACTCAAGTAATCCATTTTTTCACATCATCCACACCCGGCACCCTTCCGGCGATCTTGACCTCGCCATCAATAACCACAGCAGGTGTTATCATAACACCGTATGAGATGATCCTGTCAAAATCCTCAACTTTTACAATCTCGGCATCCACTCCGATTTCTAAGAGCGCTTTTTCTACAATCTTCTTTGTTTTATTGCATTTCGCACATCCAGTGCCCAGTATCTCGATCTTCATTTTCCTGACCTCATTAGTTCTATTTTCTTTAGATTCATTACTTATACTTAATTGGGTAGTTTTGATGCCGGGTCAATTCGCCTTAGGCGGCGCATCCTGCCATCACTGATGCAATTGTCGTATTTTCGCATATAATAAATAAAGTTAATTATCTTATAAATATTAGTAATTTTCATGGTGAGTGATGTGGAAATGTGCCGCTTGCGGCGTTGTATTACATTTTGATTACGATAAAACAATCTCATTTATGCATCGATTTTACTAAAGCTATACAAATACATTTACTTTTACCCATCCTTTTGATGTATCCACTTCAAATCTAAGGGTAACTTATTCCATTTTGAAATCAAAAGCAGCTTAGGCACCGGATTTGATAATCACAATATACATTTTACCCTGCTTTTTGAAGTGGATACCTTTTGATCATAACTTCACTTAAACCACAATGCTTAGCGCTTTTGGTTTACACGCGGGAATGCAAAGCATGCAGAACCGGCACATTTCAGGTTTTACCGGCATACAGGTGCCATTGTGTATTTCCAGCACCCTGCGGGGACATGCATCTACACATGTGCCGCAGCCGTTGCATTTTTCCGTATCAATTATGATCTTTACCATTTAAACCCATCTTCGTCACTATGAAATAAAATAGCCATCAGTAGACCGTACTCATTTTTAAATCTGTTCTACACCATCTTAACCCCTATCGATTTCAAGTAATTGTTCATTCCCAAATATTTGCAATCGAATGCATCCAGAATATTTTTTTGCGCATCCGTCATGGGCATGAGTTTCAGTATCCGGGATTTACTCCCTTTCACACCCAACTTTCCAATTTCACATCTCCCCAGTATACGATAAGCTTTATTCACACTACTCACACCCTTGATCTTATTTTCCCTGAGCCTGTTAGTGATACTTACATCCAATAAATAACTCAGAATACATATCGTATAATGTGCACGGACATGTTCATTCGAATAAACAAATGTCGGCTGGAACTTAAGGAACGATTTCACTTCTTTGAATCCTTCCTCCACCCTATTTTTATCCCTGTATGCCTTAACAAGTTCTCTGGGACCGAGTCTATACTCCTCCGGTTCTGTCGTTTCGCAGATGTTTGTAACCAGCATCCAAATACCATCTATCAGCATTGCCTTTTTAATCGCTTCTGTATTTTTCTCGTAAACGAGATTGAATGTTTTAACCTCCGAACCACCATTCTTAGTCAGAACTGTGGACTCAAGATGGTAAGATAAAAACGGATTCACCTTAAACTTCTCCAAAATCTTGTCAATCTTTTTTTCAGTCGGTTTTACCTGACGGCTCTTTTTCGCCTCCAGAAGAGATTGTTTTTCTTGCTTCAGTTTTTCGATCGCTTTTTCTATGAACATTTCCCTGGCTTTACGATGTGTTTCAAGCAAACCCGGACTAAAGATCAATACATGCCGCCTTTTATCACCATCTACCCCCAAATCTTCGTAGTATGTATTATCATCGTATTTGGTTAAACCAATCGAAATTATCTCTTTTTCCGTGATTTCTTCTGTGAAATTCCTGAACCTCTCCGACTTAATACCTTCAATTCCAGATAGCTGGTTTTTCTTCAGGGCAGTAATGTATTGGTATTTCTTAGTGTTTTCCAGATGTGTCAGGTTATCATCTGAGACCATTCCACGATCAAACACCATAATAATTTTCTTAAATCCAAACTTCTGTGTCCACCTATCAGCGTTTCCCGTAAGCGTTTTGACATCGGCAGTGTAATCTTCA
>JAUVKD010000044.1 GCA_030596385.1 Methanosarcinaceae archaeon
ACATATCCAATCCTGAGTTCGGCTATTGTCGGATGTACCGAGCCGTAACCGCGAAGCGAACTGTATGCAAATGAAAGCATTGCACCGGTCTCACCCCGTGCAAGAGCTTGCAGGCGCGCAGACCTTGGGGCAGGAAACCGCATGGACTCCCTTGTTATATCAAAAGGCTCATCATCAGGCCTGGCAGATGCATCCTCCAGCATCCCCTCTTCCCGTAAGAGATCTGCCACTTTCTGAAATTCCGGAATTTCGAACCCCCCTGGTACATATTCCGGATCTTCCCCCAATTTTCCCTCATATTTACCCCCATGTGTATCCCCATACATTTCCCTATAATTTTTATTTTCCCCAAAATCAATGATCCGCTGGGTATAATCGATCGTAGGGCCGAGTATCTGCCCGCCCGGGATATCCTTGAAAGCGGATGATATCCTGCGCAGTACTAACATATCCCTGGTATCCGAGGTTTCCGAATATCCGGTTCTTGGCAGAGTTGATCTATACGCACGGACTAAAAACGAGGCTTCGATCAAGTCGCCATCTGCCTGCCTGATAGCAATCGCTGCAATATCCGGTGCATACAGTCCGCCTTCCCCCATCACCTGGTCAACTGCAAGCCGCATCCTGCCCTTGACCTGTGCGATTGTTATATTATCTGCACTGTTAGACCTGATCGAATCTACCAGAGCTTCAGCATTTTTAATCGCTTCACTCCCGCCTTTGACAAGAACGTATCCCATTATATCACCCTCATGTTTGTTGACCGTGGAATACACACTATGTTTCCGGCTTTATCTGAAAAGATGGCATCGATACCAAGCGGATAATCACGCAATTCAAGGATGTCTTCTATTTCTACACGTTCTATGCCGCTGATTTCAAGCGTGCATTTGTCGGCAATGCCAGGTCCGAATAGTTCAAGCAGCATTTCTTTATTATATCCTTTTTCACCTTCATGCCTTCTGTTTTCAATTGATCCGACATCATATACCACAGTTGCACTTTCATCCGGATATTCAAACGTGCCCTGTTTTGCCATGCGTATTAAACCGTGCGAAGAACCCCTATAGACCAGTATAAGATCTGCATCCCCGAACGCCGACTCTTTACTTCCTGTGTTCAATTCCAGATATTCTGCCACTGCCTGTCGGTTTCCATTTTCATTTGTATTTACGTTTGTATCACTATGACCCGAAACACAGAAACTGACCTCGTGATCAAGTAGTGTCATAAGAACAAGCAAGGGATACCGGTTTGTAACAGGCGGTGTGATATTGATATCAGGAAGTCGCACGATGCTGCCTGGTCTTGCCATGGCGTCCAGGATAGATCGAAAAATTTCCTGGGAATCGAACGTTACATCAAATACTCCGTCTTTTATCACTTCATCACCTTGAAATCCACCCTGGTCGATTCAACCTGTGCCCATTTCACCTGTTTTTCTTCCGAGAGTCGCCTTTCTTCATTGCTTAGCAGATCAATTATCTCCGGTGCAAGAGGATGCTTTGCTTCAACTGCTGCATCAAGGATCGCACCTGCAAGAGCGGTTTCTGTTTCCATGCCCATCCTCATGGAATAACCCATGCTGTTTCCTATCTTCACCTCAGCTTCGCTTACCAGCACTTCACCGAGATTGAAGACACAGTTTTTGGCACTATCTAAAAAGCGCATCATAATCATGCCGCACAATGGTTTTTTGACAATATCCACCCCGGTATCCGCCAGTATTTTCTCAGCGATGGTACACATTTTTTTTCCATCTGCTCGTGAGATCAGGTCAAAACGCATATCCCTGTTCATTTCAAGACCTCTTCCCCGATTACATGTACCCTTATGTAGTTGGATGCCCATTCGGCAAACATGACTACTATAAATATTATTATGAGTATGGTTGACATTTCATGATACCTGAACAACCTCATTGCCATTATAAGTTCAAACCCGATACCACCTGCACCGACAAGACCGAGTACGATGGATGAACGTACATTGGTATCGAACCTGTAAAGCGTAGTAGCTACAAATGAAGGTGTGACCTGGGGAATTACAGCATAATATATTGCCTGAAGTTTGCTTGCTCCTACTGCTTCGACAGCTTCGACGGGTCCGGGATCGATCTCTTCGATCGCCTCAGCATACAGTTTTCCAAGCATACCAACCGAATGTATCGACAGTGCAAGTATACCAGGGAAAGGACCCAGCCCGACCGCCGAGACAAATATCAGCGCAAATGCTATATCAGGTATCGTTCGTGTGGTTGCGATGATGCCTCTTGCAAATACCTTTACTGGTTTTGATGGCGATATGTTACTTGCTGCTAACAATGCAACCGGTACTGATAGTATGACTGCGAAAACAGTACCCAAAAATGCCATCTGTATTGTTTCAAGAGCCGGATAAAGAAGTGGTATAAATACATCCCATGCAGGCGGGAACATACATCCGATAAAATCAGCAAGATTCGGATAACCATTTATTAGGTCGTTTATGCTAATACCAGTGCTAATTACGCTCCATACGAAAAATATGGAAAATAGAACAGGTATGATGTATCTGGCGTACCTGATAGATTTGAAACTAACCTGCCTATTCTGCACTGGCATTGTATGTACTCCCGTATATTGTCTTAAAGTCATTATCCGAAATATTTGCACTACCGTCATAAACGATAATACAGTCCCGCACCCCGAGGATCCTTGTGGCATATTTCCTGGCTAATTCAGGCTGGTGGAGTACTGCAAGTGTACTAATGTTATTGTCGATAGAGATGGACCTTAGATGTTCCATTACAAATTCCGATGCTGTCGGATCCAGGTTTGCGACAGGTTCATCAGCAAGCAGTAAAGCCGGATCTTGTATGATAGATCTGGCAATCGCAACACGCTGCTGCTCGCCGCCGCTCAGGGTCCCTGCTCTGCGGTGCGAAAGGTCAGATATTCCGACCCTTTCCAGTGCTCGGTGCCCGGATTCAATGTCTTCATTTGAAAATTTCCTGAATATACTTTGAAATGTACCGATCTTTCCAAGTTTTCCTATCATTACATTTTCAATGACCGAGCGCCGCTTTACGAGGTTGAAATTCTGAAATATCATGCCGGTCTGCTGTCGTATTTCTCTCATCCTGCTGCTGTTGCTGCCGGTTATACGCAGTGGATCGCCATTACTATTTAGTATCACTTCGCCGCCGTCCGGTATTGTCAGGCCGTTCAGGCACCGCAGCAGGATGGTTTTTCCGGTGCCGCTAAGACCGAGTATTGCAACGAACTCACCCCTCTCAACACTAAAATTTATATCCCGCAATAGTTGCTTGCCATCAGGAAGTTTTTTTGAGAGATGAGTTACTGTTAACATTTTTCCCCTATTCAAATATACCCGAGTGACCTGCCTATCCCGCGTATGTATTCATAGGTACTGTCATCGATTGCGACATACATTTCATTCTTTTCCCATTTGCTTTCGAACGTCTTCATGGCTACAGGATCCTTCTGTGGCATATCGATGAATGCCTGCTGGATATTTTTCTTGAGTATAGGGTCAAGATCGTTTCGTACTGCCACTGGTGATTTGGGGGTGGGATCGGATTTCCATATTACGATTACTTCATCCGTGGTTATCGCACCGCTTTCGATCAGCCGGTTGTATCCGATATCATACATTGCACCTGCGTCGACATTTTTTGATTTTACAGCAAGTCCTGATGCATCATGTCCTCCTGCAAACATGCATGCCTTGAAGTCCGTGTCAGGATCAATCCCGACAGAGAGAAGATATCCTCTCGGGATCAGGTTGCCTGATGTTGATGCGGGATCAACGAATGAGAATGTGATCTCACTGGCATTTTTCTTCAGGTCATCGATACTGTTTATCCCGGAATCCGGATGTGTGATAATGCAACTCTGGTATGTTGCTATTTCACCGGCTTTTGTACCGCCTGTTACAATAGCCTCTGCACCCGCCCGTTCTGCAGCCAGGACATAGGAAAACGGTCCGAAAAATGCGACATCGATCTTGTCTGAACGCATTGCCTCGATCACCGAGGAATAATCAGTTGCAGTAAAGGTCTCGATTTCCATCCCGAGCTCAGTTTCCAGATACTCACTAACCGGATCGAATTTTTTCAGCATGTCAATCTGGTCTTCAGCCGGGATGAGTCCGATACGTAGTATTGGTTTTTCGGATGTTTTCGTTTCCGTATCAAAACATCCTGATGACAATACACAAAATACGATCAGCACACCAAGCACTGTGCCGGTCACAAACTGTTTTAATAAACTTTTGTTCATTTTATTCCTCAAATTGTATTTCAAGTTTTTTTGATTTCAAATTTTTAATCGTTGAATCCCTGTTATTATTGGAATGTCGGGCGCAATCGAATTTGCGCCCTCCACCACAATTTTGCAATAACGGTAGAAAATGAGTGCCGAAAATATGAAGGTCAAAAAGATGCACTATCCGTGTCATTTTCCATTCCATTATTACTGCGTGGGTTTAATTTAAAGGAATAAAGTGCACATCTTCCACTATTCCCTGGCCTTCACCTGAAAGAACAAAGTTAAGATATGTCTGCTCTGCACTATCCGGGTTACCGTTAGTGATCATCCAGAGTGTGCGTGAGATGGCGTAGCTGCCGTCCTGTACGCTTTGTGCTGTGGGTTCTATTCCATTGAGTTTGACGGACTTTATGTCGGAGTTGATATATCCAAGCGAGATGAATCCTATGGCCTGTGGACTTCCGGCAACAGTTGCCCGTATCTTGCCATTCGAATCCTGAACGATTGCATGGTCTGTTATTTCCTGATTTAGTGGTTTCATGACTATCTGCTCAAAACAGTCCCTTGTCCCTGACCCTTCTTCACGGGTGGCCACCATGATCACGGAATCTATGCCCCCTATTTCATTCCAGTTTGTGATCGTACCTGTATAAATGCCCTGCAATTGCTCTAATGTCAGGTCAGTGAGAGTATTTGACGGGTGCACCATGATTGCAACTCCATCTTTTGCAACAGCATGTGTTACAAGATCCGGGTTTGCATCAGTTTCGCTTGATTTAAGATCACGGGATGCGCACCCGATATCAACTGTTCCGTCTGCTACCGCTTTGATTCCGTGTGAAGACCCTCCGCCTGAGACAAATATCCGACTGCCCGGGTGTTTTTCCATAAAGACACGTGCACATTCCTCGGCAACCGGCAGAACGGTTGTTGATCCTGCTATCTGCAGTTTTATATCTTTGAATGCATCATCTGTTTTTTCAATATTGTTCGTATTGTCGATACAACCCGACCCGAACAGTGATAGTGATATCACCGCAAGCATCAGTAGTACCATATTCATACGAACCAATGATCTTGATAGGATAATTTGTAGTTCCATTTCATATTTCACCGAATGCAAATACTCTGGTTTGCATATATAAATTATCCAAATAGATATATAGATTATATATACAGACTATAGTTGCTATGTATATTATATATTTATATATTTGCAACCATACATCTATGATCAAATCAAAAAAATACTCCGCCTGGTTGTGATTTTGATTTTCGGATAACTTGGTGTAGCTTGTCGTGTCAAGTCAAGTGTTAAGTGTTAAGTTTTGGTTATGATGGGTATGGGGTATGAAATTTAACTATAGTATGTGCGGGTGGTAATGCTAAAGAGAAAGACACAGCAATTGACCTGAACTAAAGAAAGAAAACGAAACAACATTACACGCCGCAGGCGGCATACCTGCTACCAAACCCACAAACCCAATCTGTGGTGTCAATCTGGCATCTGTGTAAAGCACCGATTTTAATCAGAAAATAGGTGTTTTGAAATTCTTTTTTTCGATAGCATTCGACCGATTTATATTTGTATATAATTTGTTATGGAATCAAAAATCAGCAGTGATTTTGTGTAGTGCGACATATGTCACCACATTTGCATTTATGCATTCAAAGAAAGTACAAGAGGGGCGGTGGTGCTAAGTGTACATGTGCAATTCTATTTATACGCAGATATCCGATTGACGCCATAGAATTCAACCATGCGATTTTCTGATATGTAAATATGACACCGCTTAAAAACGGTTTTGGATTTTGTGTTTGATGGTGTGGGAATGTGCCGTGCTATCGCACGGTCGCGTCGTTTTTTGTATCGGTTTGGTTCTCATTCTCATAAATGGGTCGCTGCTAATTGTGATCAATGTGACCGCATTTATAATTTCAATATCCTATAAACTGGGCACTGTATTTACACAAGAAAACACCCTTCGGGTGCAAATTTAATGAGAGGTTAAAAGACCACCCGATAATTAAATGGAAGCATTTAAGATCGAATCGAAAATAATCCATATTGCAATAATTTTAATGATTTCTATGCAATATGCATAGATGTAATTAAAAAGTATGAATACTACACAATAGAAAAAGACCAATATATAAATTGTGGATTAAAAATTACTATATCCGGACGGCTTCCGTTTAGATATGGCTCTACAAAAATCATTCATTCTTCTGCAAGTGTATCATCTAAAAAGTGGGCAAGTTTATTTTCTCCATCGGTTAAAGGATTATGGGAATTATAAATTTCATCCCAAGTAGGGAATATCCTGTTCTTCATACTGTACCCCCACATCTAAAAGCATGTTGTTCGCTATCCCTCACAATTTCACCCCGCACTCAAGGCAAAATTTCTCATTAGCTTCCACTCCCCCTACCACAGTTCGGACACTTCCCTGCACCTGTGCCTACATCCGATTTATACACAAACGAATCCTTCACCTGCGTTCCGATATTATCGCCATAGTGATAGAAGTTCTGAACGATGCTATCATCGATATAGCCCTTTACCTGTACGCGTTTTTCCAGTTCATCCAGCAGTCCATGATAGAATCCTGTCAGCGCGTCCTCACGCTCTGCCCATGCTTTGAGTATTAGTTTTGATCTCTTTGCACCGCCAACGACCTCGATCTGCGCTGC
>JAUVKD010000144.1 GCA_030596385.1 Methanosarcinaceae archaeon
ACTCATAGCAAACCCGATCATCCACTATTATACAATTGAACTTGGGGAATTGCAATGAAGATCGCCATAATCCAGTTTGGCGGCAGCAACTGCGATCTGGATGTGCTTCATGTACTAAAGGATGTAATAGGAATTGATGCCGGACTTGTCTGGTACAAAGAAGAAGACCTGAGCCAGTATGATTGTGCTATAATACCTGGCGGTTTTTCATACGGGGACTACCTGCGTGCCGGTGCCATAGCTGCACGTACACCCATCATGGATGCAGTGAAAAAAATGGCATCTGAAGGGAAAATGATAATGGGAATATGTAATGGATTCCAGATATTAACAGAATCAGGATTGTTGGATGGTGCGCTTACAACAAACAGGTATCCAAAATTTCGATGTGAAAAAACATACCTCCGAGTTGAAAATACAAACACGCCATTTACATCCGGGTTCAAAAAAGGTGAAGTTGTAAAAATACCGATCGCACATATGGAAGGTAATTTTTATGCAGACAAAAAAACACTTGACAGATTGAATGAAAATGAACAGGTTGTGTTCAGGTATGCAGACATCAGCGGTAATGTAACCGATGATATAAATCCGAACGGCTCACAAGAAAACATAGCAGGCATCATTAATGCAAACAGAAATGTGATAGGACTCATGCCACATCCGGAGCGGGCATCTGAAGCAATATTGGGTTTAGAAGACGGAATCAGGATCTTCCGGTCAATGGTGGATTATATCGAAAAAATAAAATGATTTTTGTAACTGTTCAGATATTCTTGAGACCGGATACCAATAGCGAAAATCCTAGAATTTGTGTTTATGACACTACATTTTTTAGTATTTACTACTGAGTTTATGCATATCGATCTGAAAGGTATTTGTCAATTGTGTGTAACTATCAATTTATGGATTATTCAGTCTATTGATAATGTTTATGTATGGCTGAACAGTTACAAAAAAGATTCGATTGGATTGCGTGTTCTGTTTGAAATCTGAATTTATATAACATTAAAAATGATGTATTTGCTCGTATAACCCCTCATTGCAAGAGCAACAAAAAAATGCATATTGTCGCCGAAGCAATCCTACGAAGGCCTCGAATTCCCAGATCACTGGCGCGAACGATGACGTTTTAGGGGTATTTCAACTTATAGAATAAATGTGGGCAATGCAGCATAGTGTTTTTACGCACCAATGTTATTAAAAATGTTACGTTTTGTTCGACAAATGTGTATGTATATATTTTATAATGTCTGGAATCGCGCCGCCTGCGGCGGTTATTGCTGTGCGGGGTATTGCAGTATGGGCTGTGCATCGGTATTTAATCAAAACTATCCATACAAATACAAAATGATAAATCAGCAAAAGTCGTATGACGAATATATAGAGGGGATAAATAAGTAACAATCCGACTTTTGCTTCGGTGAAGATTTGGCATCATCTGATATAAACCTACTCATATTTAATATTTCATAAAAGTCACTAACGCATACCTTATGAGCAAATTGATTTTCAATATTCTTGCTACATTCACAAAATAATGGAGGCATGTTGAACAGCATTGGATAAATATTTGCACTGTTCAAATACTTTCACACCGCTTATGGCTCATCCATATATACAAATAATGTGTACTCATATTTGCCTCTCAAACAAAAAACAAACAAGAGGCTTGAGGAATTATATGAACGAAACAGCTAAACAGATTAAAGATAAGTTCTTCGAACTTGGTGTAGATATCCCTATTGGAGATATCGAAGAAAGACTGGATAAACTTATAACAAAGTTCCGGGTCCCGGTAAATGAGGCACGTAGAAGCGTTATTAACTACTTTTTAAAAGAGCATAACATTGCCAGAAGTGATTACTTTACAGGTCAGGGCGAACAAATGCCGTATGGTGAGTCACCACAAGTGAATACAGCCGATATTTCAAAGGTTGATATGTGGGTTAGTGTTAAAGGTAAGATCGTTCAGCTCTGGGATAATGATCATGATTCGATCTCACAGGTTGGATTGATAGGAGATGAGACCGGGACAATTAAATTCACAAAATGGCAAAATGCAGAACTTCCTGATATGGAAGAAGGAAAATGCTATCTGTTCAAAAACGTGATATCAAAAGAATGGAATGGCAGGATTAATATTGATCTCAACAAAAACACCTCTATAGAAGAGCTTGATATGGACATGGACATAGATGTCCCTGGTCCGTCCACTGAATCGCCTCAGGTGAACACAGCCGATATTTTAGAAGCTGATAGATGGATTAGTGTTAGAGGGAAGATTGTTCAGCTCTGGGATAATAATCATGATTCGATCTCACAGGTCGGTTTGATCGGGGATGAGAGCGGTACGATCAAATTTACGAACTGGCAAAGTGCGGAACTTCCTGATGTGGAAGAAGGAAAATGCTATTTGTTCAGTAATGTTGTTTCAAATGAATGGAACGACAAAATCCAGATCAATCTAAACAAGAACACTTTAATTGAAGAGATCGATGAGGATATAGAGGTTGGAACATCAGCCATCACTTTTACCGGTGCACTGGTGGACATCCAATCAGGTTCAGGGCTTATCAAACGCTGTCCTGAATGCAAACGGTCACTGACAAAAGGGGCATGTACTGAACACGGTAAAGTCGAAGGTTTGTATGATCTTCGTATAAAAGCAGTTGTAGATGATGGTATTGTTACACAGGAGGCGCTTCTAAACCGTGAACTTACGGAGCAGGTTGGAGAATTGACGCTCGATGATGCAATTTCTATGGCGGCTGATGCTCTTGATCAGGGAGTAGTACTTGACGGCTTGAAGAAAAAATTAGTTGGTAAGTATTATACTGTCATCGGACCAAGAATGGATCGGTACATACTGGTGGATTCAATTGAACAGGAATCACAGGTAGATATTGCATTGATCAATGATCTGCTCACAAAAGTGGAGGTGGCATAAATGGCAGGATATTACAGGGAAGTTGCAAAAAGGATCTTTGCACAGGAATTCAGGGAATCGAACCTTACGTTCAAAGACGGTGAAGACCAGTATGCTCCGCAGTATTTGCTCACCCCGACCGGTGCGAAGGTAAACCGCATGTTTATTGTTGGGACACTTACAGAAAAGGAAGATATCGGGACTGACTCAGAGTACTGGCGTGGACGGGTATCTGATCCTACCGGTTCATTTCTGGTGTATGCCGGACAGTATCAGCCAGAAGCTGCACAGGTACTTGTGGAATGTGAGACGCCTGCATTTGTGGCAATTGTTGGAAAACAAAGCACTTACACAACAGATGAAGGAGATGTCTTAACATCAGTGCGCCCTGAATCGATTCAGGTTGTTGATGGCAACACCCGCGACCTGTGGGTGCTGGATACAGCAAAGCAGACACTTAATCGTATCAATTCTCTCAAGGATTGCGGAAACGATGCCGTAAAAGCTGTCGAGCACTATAACACTGATGCTGATCAATATCGCACTATGTTAAAACAGGCTCTGGAATTACTTAAGGAACAACAGTGATGTAAAATGTGGCACAGTTCCAAAATCCGGTTATCCTCTAAAATCCATGTTTAAAAAGTAACTGGAAAATGGAACTGTTGTATAAGCACATATTTTTTGACAATCTTGTGAAAAAAGTGTGCATGAATACGAAAAGCACATTGAAATTTTTGTGCCTCCGTACCAACGTGTTTTTCCAATTGTTCCTATTATAAAATCCGTATGTTTACTCATTATGAAGCAATAGCAAGTATTGTTGACCAAAAACATGATAAACAAAAACCGCATTTTGCTATATAGAGGTGATTAATATGAAGACGTTTCTCTTAATTTGGTTTAATAGTAATGGTGTCAGTCCGTCAGATGTTAATCGCAGGCTCATGTCACTTGGATTTAAACCAATGCAGGGTCCTTATGACTATGTCTACGATTGGGATGATAATGTGGATGTAGATGAAATTCTTCGATTTGGTGACAAAGTACATTTAAGCCTTCAGGGTTCTGGTGTCCTGTTCAAGATAGAATCCATATAAATTTCATGCAAGTTTTAGTTCATCTCATTTTCGCTCTTTATATTTTTCAGGATTGCGTGAGAATGCAATATAATCGCAGCATTTTCCCTCTATCTCAATAATCCTTCCTGAAACCGAACCGTTCTTAATTATCAATTCGACTACAGTAGGTTTTGCCATTCTTGGCGATAAAGGGGAACCCGGACACACAAGCATAACATCACTCTTTTCAATAAGCGGTCTGTGTATGTG
>JAUVKD010000127.1 GCA_030596385.1 Methanosarcinaceae archaeon
CAGGGTACACATTGAACAATCCATTGTAGGGAAAGTCTTGTCCAGCTGTGCCATTTTGCCGCCTATGGAAGTGCTGCTTTCGATCAGGTATACCTTAAGCCCGCTATTTGCAAGATCAATGGCACTCTGTATGCCAGCCACACCACCACCGGCTACGGCTACGGCACCTATCAGCTTACTCATTTCGTACACCTCCGATCCTTTCGATAAATTTGCGATTGTCCACAAAATTCATGTCGATACCTAGTTCCTCTGGCGTAAAGCCCATTGCAAGCCCCAAAAGTTGCGAATAATGCAATACAGGCATGCCATATTCTTTATCGATCTTTTTCTTGATCTCGGTCTGCCCGACATCCAGTTGCAAATGACAGAACGGGCATGCATCTATGATGCAGTCTGCATCTGCTGCGATTACATGTTCAAGCTTGTTAGATACCATCTTTAATGTGGTATCAAGCACTGCTGTCCTGGCACCACCGCCTGCACCGCAACATGCCATCTTATCCTCATAATCCACTGATTTAGCACCTGTGGCTTCCACCAGTTTATCAAAGAATGTGGGATTTTCAGCACTTCCAAGCTGTCTCTCCTTTGTTGGTTTAACCAGGTGGCAGCCATAGTGTACTGCGACTTTGAGTTCAAGAGGATAAGTTACCGCCTGTTTGATCTTTTCAACACCTACTTCCTGGAATAGATATTCGATGATGTGGCGTACATCCTGTGTGCCTCTGAACTCATGCCCTATCTCGGAAAGCATCTTATTGACTTCTTCTTTCAGGGCAGCGTCTTCTTTTAACATTAGGTTGGCATCGACCAGTGAGCCGAAACACCCGTTGCAGATGGTTAGAATATCATCTCCCATTTCCTCTGATAATGTGATGTTCCTGGATGCCATTGACAGCCATGTGGTCCTGTCAAAAGATTTGAACACACCGGGAGCAGGACAGCAGGAAGCACCTTTCAGGTCTTCCAGTTCCACACCCAACTTTTCCATTACCTTTTTAGTTGAGGCTTCAATACCAGGGTAACGGTTCGGAGCAATACAGCCAAGGAAAAATGATAATTTGCTCATTTCTTTTCCTCCTTTTTGGCTATGATAATATCAAACCCTGCAATGTGCAGCAATTTCTTAACTTCATTTAGTGCATCAGGAAACCTGTGCACAGTTGGCGGAACCTCGTCTAATCCAAGTTTTTTGCGTTTTTCTTTTGTATCATCATTGATGGGTACTGCATGTCCTGAATTGATAACCATCTGACCGACTTTCTTGTGTGCCGGCAGCATGATGCCATTGTGGACTGCAATAGTGCGGATCTTTAGCAATGCATCTACATTTGGTACTCCCTGTGGGCATCGCTCCTGGCATTTGTAACATGTTGTGCAGTACCAGAGATACGGACTATTTAGAAGTTCATTTTTCATGCCAAGATTTGCCATACGCAGGAATTTACGGATGTTGAATTCGGGTTCCTGTTCGGCCATGGGACAACCGGATGAGCATCCGGTACAGTTGAAACACAGGGTTATTTTTTCAGTACCCGGTTGTTCGAAAATTTCCTCCCTGAACTCCGGAGAAAGATTAGATGTTTTAATGGTATCACTCATTGTTCCTACCTCCTCTTTGCCCGGCAAGGAACACTGTCAGGTCCATTATTTCATATTCATAGTTCTCAACCGACTCCTGTTCGGTTTTCATGCATGTCAGGTGTGCCAGGCATTTGGGACAGGTTGTGATCAATACATCGGCTCCGGTGTCCTTTGCTTCATCAAGCTTTGCTTTTCGCAGTGCTTTGCTCCTGTCATTACAGTTTAACATCGAACTGACACCACAGCACCATGCATCCTTTTTATTATGTTTCATCTCAGTGATCTTAGCACCGCTGTTGGTCAGGGCATCCCTTGGTGCATCGTATTCACCCATGTGACGACCCAGGCGACATGCGTCATGATATGTGACATTTATGTCAGGATCAGGATCAGTTCCAGTTCCAGTGCCAGTGTCAATATTAGTATCAGTATCAGTACCAGTATCAGTACCAATATTGGAATTTGCATCCTTTAAAAGTTGGCTGATATGTACAACTTTTACAGACAGGTCGTAATCCTGACTGAGTGTCCGGTAACATTCTGCACAGGAAGTAACAAGGGTCTCTATGCCACTTTCTTCAATGAGTTTTGTATTCTGTTCTTTTAGTTTTTCAAATGTTGTTTTATTTCCCTGCCATAACTGGTCATGACCGCAACATTTTATTTGAAGTAATCCGGGATCAAGTCCGAGATCTTCAAGCAGTTCCATGGATGAATCCGCAATTGCCCTGAAATCTACATCCACGTTGAAGAACATATCGTGAAAGTCAAGACATCCCGGATAATAGCCAACCTTTGATCTTTTGTTTCCTGTCTCTTTGAGGCTGGTTCTGCTACTGTCAAGGTTTGCCATCATGCCAGCTAATATAGTAAATACTCCCTCATGAGCAATTTTTGCGGTGGTGGTGCCTTCAGCACTAATGCCAGCACCTACACCATGTTTATTTGCCCGTTCTTCCCTTACAAATTCAGGATAATCAACACCCTGCGGACATTCTTCATAACAGAGGTTACAGGTTAAACAGTTCCAGATATCATCCGAATCGATTCCGTAAACATTTGACTGGTAAATAGTGGTTCTGGGAGAGGTTTTTATGACCCTTCTAACCGGACAGATGGCTGTACACTTTCCACATTGATAACAAAGTTGAATATTTGATGACATACTACTCCACTATAATTTAAATTAAAATTATAGTTACAATTATAGTTACAATTATAGTTACAATTATAGTTATAGTCACAGTTAAACGAATAATCGTATTAATGCTTCAATACCCTTATTTTATTTGTTGTGGATAGAATATAGTTTTTGTGTTCAATGACTAACACTTTTATTATGGCGTCAAGATAATCTTGGATTTCATCTATAAGCATCAACAAACTGCTTCCACACTCGCTTCTGCCCTTGAAATCGATTGAGACACGGGTTATGCTCCAATTTGAGACACTGCCTCCGGTTGTTTGATGGTGAACCTTACCACTTACCAATCTCGATATCCGGATTTGCTGTGTGGTGCCTGCGTACATCGCCACGCCTCGCGCGTATATGCGCGCAGTCACAAATCACCAAATCCACACGGCGCGTCATTCGCATCCATTCAATGCGAGAATGCGCGCGGTTTTGCTCTATTGTTTGCGAGTGGAAGGGCGATTGCAAGAGCGCTGGCGAGGAGGGTGAAGGCGGGAATGAAATAGGGGGAATTGCCAATGCACGAATGTGCATTAATATTTACCACCCCATGTAAATATTATTTCACTGATATCAACTTATATCGACACGTTTTAATATGGTGACTTTAAAGACTGTATACAGGGTGTATGTTCAAAATGGGAATTATAGAATTTAATCATGTCTCAAAATCTTTTGATAGAACAAGAGTCATTAACAATATCTCCTTTTCAGTAGATCAGGGTGAGATATTCGGATTACTTGGACCAAACGGTGCCGGAAAGACCACGATCCTCCGAATGCTTCTCGATATCATAAAACCTGACTCAGGAAGCATAGATATCTTTGGTGGTGCACTTAATCGCGATTCAAAGGACAGGATAGGTTATCTTCCGGAGGAGCGGGGTCTTTATAAAAAATCAAAGCTTACTGACCTTCTGGCATATCTGGCGCAGCTTAAAAATGTTCCGAAAAAACAAGCATGGGAAAACGCTGAGTATCTCCTGCGTTCAATTGGAATGTATGAGCATAAAGACAAAAAGATAGAGGAACTCTCCAAAGGTATACAGCAAAAGATCCAGTTTATCGCTGCTGTTATTCACAATCCGGACCTTCTTATTGTAGATGAACCTTTTTCAGGTCTTGATCCGGTGAATACCATGATTATAAAAAACATACTTCTTGAACACAAAAAAGCGGGCAAGACGATAATACTCTCCACGCACATGATGGAACAAGCACAATCCATGTGCGACCGGATCCTGATGATCAATAAAGGCAGCGTTGTGTTGTATGATACAGTCGAGATGATCAGGAAAGAACACCGGAACAATTCAGTGCTACTTGAATTTGATGGCGATCCGGAAGCACTTTCGAGACTTAACAGCATCAGGAAGATCACAGGGCATGAAACTTTTGTAGAGTTGTTCCTAAAAGACGGCGAAAACATGCAGTCTTTGCTTGAAGAGCTTGTAAATATAAAGGAAGTGGCAATCCTGCGATTTGAGCAGTCGATCCCTTCTTTAAATGATGTTTTTATAGGGATTGTAGAAGGTGGCAGCAATGAATAGGTCACTGACAGTAGCCAGACACGAGTTCATAAACACTGTAACCCATGTTCTCCAGTATCACTCCTAAATTCACCGTTTTCCATCCTAAATAATCTCTCCTAACGTCCACTCCTCTCGATTTTCACTAGTAAAACACTTTTTCAAATTTTTTATTTGTAGAACAGAATCACAAACCAGAACCCTTATATAGTATCTGTTTTATAATATAAATATAGAACAGACCAGGCATCTACAAAAACACCCCCGAAAAAAGAAGAATGATATCTACAATTACTAC
>JAUVKD010000114.1 GCA_030596385.1 Methanosarcinaceae archaeon
AAATTCTTATGGTAATGAGCGGCAATGTTGAACCCCTCGGAAGCAAGAGATATGGCTATAGCCTGACCAATATCCGAACTTGCACCTGTTATTAATGCTGTCTTTGTCCCCATCTTTGCGTTCCTCCTTTTATCAATCCGTTTAACAGTAAATTTAATTTCCATCATATTGATCTTGATTTCTGCAGAGTTTAGCCAACTTGCATGTATCGGCGTATAATGAAACTCAATATCCTTTTGGCTTCATCTTTGCTGAATTTCTTATGGGAAAAAATCCTTGTGCATTATTTCCTAATAGCCCTAATTCCTATTATTTTTTCGCGTATTTGATATAAAATTATGCACTACTAACTTTACAAAGTCGTGAAATTATCATATATATACATTTCGAACGGATACCCTTTGATACAATATGTATGTAATTATTAATAAGTGATAATATCCCACAATTATATAAAAATTGCATGATATTGCACCCCACTCGCAATGTATATATACAATATTGCTATTATGTCTGCGCTGCACTCAACATGACTGGATGAACTATCTGATGTAACAATATTTACAGTAAGATATCAACATCAGAGTGGGCTCGTAGCTCAGTCAGGCAGAGCGTCTGGCTTTTAACCAGACGGCCTAGGGTTCAAATCCCTACGAGCCCGCTTAATCAACATAATCAGGATTATCGGCGAATTCCAGATATAATTGCCTAATCAGACTCTGAATTATAGTTATAGTTATAATTGCAACTATAACATTAATTACATTATAGTCAAAGCCACCGCTCGTATCAAGATATTTTACAGGGAGGAAAAAATTTGAAAAAATTCAGTTTGCTCGATCACAATTCAGTCCCAAAACATGAAATTATGCAAGAAGATGAAATTCAATTATTATTAAACACCTATCACATAGGTAAGGAACAATTACCAAAGATAAAAGGTGTCAAAAAAGGGACAGAAAAAGTGACAAAAAAAAGCACTGATAAAGGCGCTGATCCTGTAGTAAAGGAACTTGGTGCGGAAATTGGCGATATTATCAAGATTACAAGAATTAGCCAGACTGCAGGTGAATCACTATATTATAGGCTAGTAATTGATTAATCAGGGAAGTTGGCATATTTCAGGGCCATATTACCTATTTTGTACCAACAAATGTGATTACCGTCATATTTTACATTTTGATGTTTTTAATTAACCATATTATTCATAGTATAAATTTAAAGGGGTGCTATCATAACGTTAGATATCAGTGTTTTGGCAGAAGCTTATTTTACACGAGATAAGATTGTAAAGCATCATATAGATTCCTATAACAAGTTTTTGGATTCCGGACTGCAGAAGATCATCGATGAGCAGTCCACTATCGAAACCGACTTAGAGGATATATATGTCAAGCTTGGAAAAATAAGAGTTGAAAATCCAATCGTCAAGGAGGCGGATGGTGCAATTGAATACCTGTATCCAAATGAGGCAAGGCTTCGTAATCTCTCATATTCAGCTCCATTATACCTTGAAATGAGTGTAATAAATGGTGATAATAAGTCAGAATTTGTTGATGCAAAAATAGGTCAAATGCCAGTGATGATAAAATCCCGTATATGCAATCTTGTAGGATTACCAGATAAAGAAATGATAAATTACGGCGAAGACCCGCTTGACCCGGGAGGATATTTTATTGTCAATGGGACCGAGCGCGTTGTCATGACCTTAGAAGACCTTGCCCCGAATAAGATATTGGCTGAGATCGGTGTGCGTTATGGGGACAATATTGAGGTTGCAAAAGTATTCTCACAAAGACGTGGATACCGTGCGCTCGTTGTTGTGGAAAGAGGGCGAAAATCTATTCTGGAAGTATCATTTCCTTCAATCTCCGGACGCATCAATTTCATAACACTTATGCGTGCGCTTGGCATTGAAACAGATGAAGATATCGTAAATGTGGTATCAACTGATCCGGAAATAATGAAGTTCATGTTCGAAAACCTTGAGGAAGCCGAAGTGTTTACCAATGAGGAAGCCATCGAAAAGATCGGAGGACGTGTGGCATCAGGACAGGCACGGGAGTATCAGGCCAAGCGTGCAAACTACGTTATTGACAGGTATTTACTTCCGCATCTTGGAAATGAACCAGAAGACCGGATCGCAAAGGCACATTTTCTTGGAAGGATGGCAGAATCATGTTTTGAACTTGCTCTTGGCAGGCGCACTGGCGACGACAAGGATCACTATTCCAACAAGCGCTTAAAACTTACAGGCGATCTTATGGAAGACCTGTTCAGGGTTGCATTCAACCGTCTCACACGTGATGTGAAATACCAGCTTGAACGTGCAAACATGAGAAACCGTGAATTGAATGTTGTCACTCTTGTGCGTGCAGATGTATTGACTGACAGATTGCAGCACCCGCTTGCTACAGGTAATTGGGTCGGAGGCAGGACCGGTGTATCACAACTTCTTGACCGTACTGACTATATCTCAACACTTTCACATCTCAGGCGTGTCATATCGCCATTATCAAGGACACAACCACACTTTGAGGCGCGTGACCTGCATCCAACACAATGGGGGCGGCTATGTCCATCCGAGACACCTGAGGGTCCGAATTGTGGATTGGTAAAAAACTTTGCACAGATGGTAGAACTATCAACAGGTACAGATGATCTGAACACAATCAAAAATGTTCTCTACAATCTCAATGTCACTCCGATCTTGTTGCATGTGCCTGTTAAGACGGTAGTAGAATATGATGAAGATATTGATGATTTCACGGATGAATTCGATTCTGATAACAATAATACTATAATTACCAACTACAATGACGAATCAACACCAATTGGAGTTGCAGATGACAGCATTGGTGGTATAGTGGATTCAATACTTGGTGATAATGATAATGGCAAAGGGAGCGATATTTTATGAGTGATGCAAAAGTCTTTTTGAACGGGGAACTTATCGGAACACATACCAACCCTGTTGAATTGGTGACTGACATCAGAAAACAGAGGTGTGAAGGGGTAATATCACGCCAAGTAAATGTAACATTGTATGAAGATACGCATGAAGTTATCATAAATTCCGACATCGGCCGCGCACGCAGACCGCTTATTATTGTTAAAAATGGTCTACCGCTTGTTACAGAAGAACATATTAAGCAACTTAAAAGTGGCGAAATAGGGGGAGAGGATCTTATAAATGAAGGGTTAATAGACTTCATTGATGCTGAAGAAGAGGAAAATCTATTTGTAGCCCTATATGAAAAAGATATCACATCGGATCATACTCACATGGAACTAAACCCGTCCATGATCCTTGGTATCTGCACAGGAGCAGTACCATATCCGGAACATAACGCATCTCCTCGAAACACGATGGGAGCAGCAATGGTCAAGCAATGTATCGGTGTACCGACAGCAAACACAAAACTAAGACCTGATACCCGTGCTCATGTACTGCATTATCCTCAAAAAGCGCTTACGAGAACTCAGGCAAGCGAATCGATTCACTTCGATGACAGGCCGGCAGGGCAGAACTTTGTTGTTGCTGTATTGTCTTACGAAGGGCATAATATTGAGGATGCACTGGTATTTAATAAGGGATCAATTGAAAGAGGACTTGGAAGAAGCCATTTCTTAAGAACATTCGAAGGCGAAGAACGCAGGTATCCCGGTGGTCAGGAAGATAAGTTTGAGATCCCGGATTCCGAATACAGGGGTGCGCGTACCGCAGAATCATACGCAAATCTTGATAGTGACGGACTTGTCAACCCTGAAACCAATGTCGGTCCGAATGACGTGCTCATCGGAAAAACAAGTCCTCCCCGTTTCCTTGAGGAACAGTCCGATTTCGGTATCACTGTGGAACAGCGTAGAGAAAGTGCGATTACCATGCGCTCGAATGAGAAGGGAATCGTTGACACGGTCATTCTTACAGAATCAATAAACGGTACGCGTCTTGCAAAGGTCAAGATACGTGATCAGAGAATTCCTGAGATCGGTGATAAGTTCGCATCAAGACACGGTCAAAAAGGTGTTATCGGACTTATTGTGCCATATCAGGATATGCCGTTCACAGAACAGGGAATGGTTCCCGATCTTGTAATCAACCCTCATGCAATTCCATCCCGTATGACAGTGGGACATGTTCTGGAGATGATCGGTGGTAAGGTTGGATCAATGGAAGGAAGGCGCATCGATGCAACTGCGTTCTTGGGTGAGAATGAAGACGATCTTCGTTCTGCGCTTACTAAACATGGATTTTCTCATACCGGAAAAGAAGTGTTATTTGATGGTGTGACCGGAAAGAAAATCCAGGCCGATGTATTCATAGGTGTGATCTTGTACCAGAAACTGCATCACATGGTAGCATCAAAGATCCATGCAAGATCACGCGGTCCTGTACAGGTGCTGACGCGACAGCCGACTGAAGGCAGAGCACGTGAAGGTGGCCTGCGATTTGGTGAGATGGAGCGGGATGTACTTATAGGGCACGGTGCGGCAATGACATTGAAAGAAAGACTGCTTGATGAATCTGATAAAGTGGAAGAACTTGTTTGCGGAACTTGTGGTATGATCGCCACATTAGACAGGAAGCAAAACGTAAGGTATTGTGCAAACTGCGGCTCAGAGACAGATATTCATCCGGTAAATATGAGTTATGCATTTAAGTTATTGCTTGATGAAATAAAAACGCTAGGGGTCGCACCGAGACTTATACTTGAAGATGCAGTGTAAGGTGATTTAAAATGGATGATAATATACCCTCAATACCAAAACGGATCGGTTCAATTAAATTTGGTTTGGTATCACCGCGAGAGATCCGGAAAATGAGTGTCACTGCGGTTATAGCAGCGGATACATACGATGAT
>JAUVKD010000078.1 GCA_030596385.1 Methanosarcinaceae archaeon
CCAGTTCGATGAAACCCTGCGCCAGATCGAAGAGAGGGAATTTTATGATACCATCTGGAAGATCAGTGAAGAACTGTTAAATGAATCAATTCAGACTTACCAAAACAGTGATGCAGATGTAAAAGAAGCAGCAAGAAGAAATGTTGCATACTTTTCAGTCGGATTAAGTCTGCTTAAACCGGTTCCTGAACAGCTCTGCCCAAAACAGGACGAATGGGAATGCGCAGATGCTTATTTTAGCAAAGATGATCTTGAGAAGTATAGTTTTGAGATTCCATCATATGTAACAGGTGATGTTGAAAAAGAACTTAAATTAATAGATGAGCATACAGGATTTGTAGAATCACCAATTTTTATTTATTTTGAAGATTATTCCCAATATGTTCCAAGAGGGCATTATACAAGGTCAGAAAAACTAAAGAACTATTTTAAAGCGTTTATGTGGTATGGAAGAATGAGCATGCTGCTTAAAGGCTCTGATGCAATAGCACCTGGAACAACTAATCCGTTTGATGAAAATGGTTTGATCTCAGTAGAAGACGCCAGTATCCAGACAACAAGTGCATGCCTGATAGCATCCGAATTCGATGAAGATCAATCACTACTGGATAAATGGGACCGGATATATTCAGTAACTGCCTTTTATGTTGGATTGTCTGATGATCTCGGACCTTATGAGTACATTGATGCATCAAACTCGGTTTTTGGAGGGACATTTGAATCGGTTGATCTTAATGAAGAAAATATAGGAAAAATTAAAGCCCAAATGGCAGAGTACAGCTCACCGAAGATAAACGGCGGGACAGGAAAATGTGGATCATCTGATCAGTGTCTGAATAATACCAAGGGATTCAGGCTGATGGGGCAAAGATTCATCCCTGACTCATACATGTTTACAAATCTTGTAAGTACATATACAGGTCTATATCAAGGCAACCAGACGCCTTTCACCCTTGTCCAAAGTGGCATGGGACCGGTAAGAGGATTTCCTCGCGGTCTGGATGTCATGGCATTGCTCGGGTCAGATCGATCGATGGAACTGCTGGACAGGATGGATGATTCCAATTACGAGTCCTATGACCGCCAGTACGATGAACTGAAAAAGGAATTTGATTCATTTGATGCTGCGGATTGGAACAAAAATCTGTACTGGTCCTGGTTATTCACGCTCAAACCCCTGCTGGACGATCATGGTGATGGGTATCCTACATTTATGCAAACAGATGCATGGAAGGATAAGGAATTAACCACCGCATTGGCTTCATGGACAGAACTTCGACATGATACGATCCTTTATGCTAAACAGAGCTATGGCATGGATACATGTATTGAACCCACTGAAGAAAAACCTGTTGTGGGTTATGTTGAACCTGTTCCTGAATTCTATAACAGGCTGCTGGCATTAACACAGATGACAAATAAAGGCTTAAGTGATCTGGATGTACTGGATGGATCAGCTAAATACAGACTGGGTAATCTTGAAGTGATACTTGGAAGACTTGTTGAGATATCATCTGATGAACTCGAAAATAAAGAGTTGAGTGAAGATGATTATGAGTTTATAAAGAATTTTGGTGATCGTTTGAGTGGTGTTATCTCAGATGTTGATGATAAAGCAAAAAAGACCACTATAATCGCTGATGTTCATACCGATGGTAATACGAACCATGTTCTGGAAGAAGGTGTGGGATATGTGGATCTGATCGTTGTAGCATACAAACTCCCTGATGGTAGGATACTGATGGGTTCAGGTCCGGTTATGAGTTATTATGAGTTTAAGCAACCTATGGACGATCGACTTACCGATGAAGCCTGGAGGGAGATGCTGGATGCGAATCCACCCCGGAGACCTGAATGGATGTCATATATCACTGAAGTTTAAGATGAAGTTTGAGATGAAGTTTATTCCAAGATACTATATCGGCTCCGTTTATAAAGTGCGGGCATCAGGCAGATGCAATTACCAAAAGCCAGTACAGGAGTCTGTGTATAATTAACGATGTATGGAACGATGAAATAAAGGAGTGGGCAAAAGATACTTGACGTCGAGCTTGATAGTCCAAAATATAAGAAGGTTAAACATTAAACATCTTAATCAAAGTTTTTGAACCTGATGATCAGGTAAATCTCGTATTACCACGTTAAAAAAATGAGAATGTATTCAGGTGAATCAGGGAAACATGATAATCGGCATTGATGACACGGATTCAAAGAACGGGATGTGCACCACATATCTCTGTGCTGTACTTCTGGACGAACTACAGGCATATGGGACAATAACAGGTCTTCCCCTGTTGATGCGTTTGAATCCCACAATTCCATACAAAACACGCGGTAATGCTTCTATTGCTATAAATATCAACACCGACCAGCCGCAAAAGGTGATTGATCATGTTATCTCAAGGATCGAATCACTGGCACAGATGAATAGTGAAACCACAAATCCCGGGGTTGTATTCGTCCCTGATAACGATCAGAAACGCACAAGATCTGCACTTTATGAGTACTTCAGGCTTGCGGTTACAGATGTCCTGTCAATTGACAGCGCAAAGAAGATGGTGTTTGATCTTGATTTACCTTCAAAGAGTTTCAAGAACGGACGCGGTCTGATTGGTGCACTTGCTGCGTGCGGGGCACTGCTGAACAGTAATTGGGATCATACATATGAATACATAGCATATCGTAAACAGAATGTTTGGGGAACCCTTCGTTTAATTGACAAAACAAGTATTCACAAAGCCGACATGGAAACATATCCTCATACCTGGGATACGGTTGATCGTGCAAATGACCTTGTAGTGTGTGTGCCTCATTCCCCGGATCCTGTACTTTTCGGGATTCGCGGGAGAAGTGTGGAAGATGTGACACACGCTGCCGGTTTGATTGAATCCGAACCAATTGAGTACTCTGTTGTTTACAAAACCAATCAGGGAACGGACATGCATCTGATCCATGTCATAAATATTTCTGACATCAAGGAGATGCATTCGTATATTATTGAAGGCACGGTTTCCAGAACCCCTGTAACGATCCGGGGCGGGCATGTCATTTTTTCAATATACGATGTTAAAGGAGACGAAATTGATTGTGCTGCATACGAACCTACAAAGGACTTCAGGATACTGGTGCGGAAATTAATTGTGGGCGATAGGATTGTTGTGTATGGAAGTGTGAGCACAAACACACTGAATATCGAAAAGATACAGATAAAATATCTTGCAGCAAAAACTGAAACACAAAATCCTGTTTGTCCTTTATGTAAAAAACGAATGAAATCCGCAGGATCGGGGCAAGGATACAGATGTAAAAAATGTAGAACAACAGCAGATTCTACAGTTTCTATAAAGGTAGACCGGGGTTTTAATATCGGTCTGTACGAAGTACCGCCATCAGCAAGAAGACATCTGGCAAAGCCGCTTGTGAGGGTCGATATGCAGGATTGTGACATATTTTCAAGCAGGTGAACTGCTACAAAATTCCTGCTATAGCATGAATGTTATCCCATACACATATCATCAAGAACCGCGATTGGCGGAGCCTGGCTTTTGTGAATATTCGCATTTATGCGCTTTGTGATCGAATCCATCTGCTCGTCTGAAATACTAAGAATTTCCTGTATATATTCGGGGGTTTTATCACTTTGCAACATCACAAGCAGTTTGTCCAACACTACATACGATATCCCCAGTTCTTCTTCGTCTGTCTGCCCGACCCAGAGACCGGCAGATGGTGATTTTGTTATTATTCCTTCAGGAACCCCTACCATGCGTGAAAGTTCCATAACATCGGTCTTGTACAAATCACCTATAGGCTCAATGTCAACACCGCCATCTCCGTATTTTGTATAATATCCGAGCATGATTTCAGTTTTATTGCCAGTCCCGATTACCATACGGTTGGACATGTTGGCATAATAATATAAAATTGACATGCGGATGCGTGCTTTTAGGTTTCCATTTGTGAGAGGGGTAGGGGTCGAAGTAAGTACGGGAGTAGGAATACCACTACAACTACCACTACCACTACAATTTTCATTTTGTGATATCGAACACATAAACGATGACATTATTCCTGATATATCGATGGTCTTAAAATCAATATTGAGTCTACCTGCAACATCGGTGGCATCCAGTACATCCCTGGCTGGTGTTATGTTTCGTTCCGGAAGATGTATCCCGAGTACGTTTTTATGCCCGAGTGCCTCAACTGCCAGATAGGCTGTTAGTGCCGAATCAATGCCCCCGCTCAATCCTAAAACCACACCATCCAAACTGGCTTGCTCTATATTTGTACGAATGAAATCAAGGATTGTTTCTTTTGCTTTTTTAATATCCATGCTTTAATAAAGGATAGTTCCGGATAAAAATCTGTTCAAAATAATGTGTTGATCCTAATTACCATATACCACAATCCTGCTGCGTTTGGGTGTGCTGTCACAATTTTTGACCTGAGCCTCCGACAAAATATGTATTATGTCTTCAACTTGACATAGGAGCATAAAGGCATAGGAGCACATGAACCAATTATACTCAGGGTCGATTTGTTTTTTATTTGGAGTCAAGATTAACATAAAACCAATAAAATTCATTAACCGAACACCAATGGATCAAAACTGTTCGTTTCAACTCAATTCGTAAAGCTGCTGGCCAAATCCTTCGATTAGATCCTTCATAGCGAGTTTTGATCTCCATTCTTTCGGTATACCATTTTCACCATAGTAAGCACCTGCCAATTGCCCGTATATCGCACCTGTGGTATCGGCATCGTCACCAAGATTAACAGCCATTAAACATCCTTCTTTAAACGAATCGCTGTTGTGAAATGCCCATAAGGCAGCTTCAAGGGCTCTTACGATATGACCGGTGCCTTTGATCTCGGGCGGTTTAAGGATTTTGAACGACCCTCTGGCAATCTCATCGATCTCAGGTGTTAGTGGGTGTTTTTTCCAGTATTCCTCAATAGGACTGTATCTTTGTGATAGCAGTTCTTCTTTTTTATGACCTGTAACAGCGCCTGCTATGAGACCGCCATAGTAGCGGCAGGCATCCACACATGCAATATTTCCGTGAGTTGTGCGTGAACTATTTCCAGACATTTCTATGGTTTTTTCCGGTTCATTTGCGAAGAAAAGTGGGACCGGTGCCAATCGCATAAGGGATCCATTGCTGGCTGACATGGGGTGTTTGGGACCGCAGTACGGTTCATGGGTTTTTTCAAATTTCAATAATGCTTCCTCTGTTGTGTGCCCTATACTGAAGCTAGTGCCTGTACTACTCATGTAACCTTCCTGATACCATTTGAGATATCTCTCAAGTTGATCAACCGGATCGAAAACCTGGCGTTGAATCAAACTGTCTGCGAGACACAATGCCAGTGAAGTATCATCTGTCCATTGGCCGGGTTTAAGGTTAAAAGCGCCGCCACCGATCATATCATTAAGTGGGGGGAATGTGCCTGGTGAATTAAATTCCAAAGTGGTTCCAAGGGCATCTCCGGTTGCTAAGCCGAGGAGAGAGCCACGATAGCGGGTGATTTGTTTCATAATTAGATTCCTTACTGCATGCTTATATCATCAATATCTTTTTTCCATGCGTTCTACGCGACATACACGCCTATGATCAAGTTGATATAATTAACAAGCCCCAATAACCAGTACCACAGATCGATACTGATGTTTCCCAACCCATGTTTTTGAAGCAGATCTCATCCATTTTTC
>JAUVKD010000148.1 GCA_030596385.1 Methanosarcinaceae archaeon
CATATTCGCCGTTTGAATAGATCAGTAGTTCACTCATGTATAAGCCTCGTTAAAGGTGTAATGCTATAAGCACTTCTGATATTGATAACAGTATATATTAATATTTATGCTGGGATGTGTGGTTTTGACCAAAGGTGTTGGCATGCGCAAGGGGATTTGTTTTGGGCAAAACTAAAAACAATACAACAATACGCCACAGGCGGCACATTCCAACACGAATGAACAAAAACAGATACATGAGATCATTTTCTATCGCCTTCATACACAAAGGAGCATCATGTACGTGCAGGAAATCGCGCGCTTCGCGTGACGATTAAACAAATACGATTTTCCACAAACCTATTTGATACTTTTTTTGTACAAAAGCCTTTTATGCATAAACATCTATTTCGTACTCCACTTGCAGCAAACACCATCCTACGCGGTCCCGTGGCTTAGCCAGGATATAGCATCGGGCTTCTAACCCGAGGGTCAAGGGTTCGAATCCCTTCGGGATCGCTTATTTTCTATACTTTCTTTTTCTGTGGATACATTATTTTTGATATTTAACTAAAAGTATATACTATTAAAAAATAAGAATATCAAAAAGTTTGTGAAAAGAAAAGAGTTTTAACTCGTTCCAATACCAAACATTTTGACAGTACTTTTAGGTACAAAAAAATACAAATCTAAAAATATAGATTTGTATTTCAATTCGGTTTTATCCTGTGTCGTACTCTGAGAGACAGTAAGCACATCCATTGTAACCATCAGCCAGTGCTTCTTCCAGTTCACAGTAATAGATCCTGTTCCTGAAAGCTATCCGGTGTGCCCATTCACAATCCTTTAAATGCAATTCCATGCTCTCAGGATTTTTGTTGGCCACATAAGGTGCGTAGGTCCCTATACCTGAAGTCTCGATGTTAGCTGTGATCAATGCCTCAACCTCATTAATAGCAAGATCCTCAATTGTTGCTTCCACAGTTACGCTTGTATCAGGTATCGTCTGGGTAATTATAGCAGGGAACAACACTACTGGCGGCATATTATCAACGATCTCGTCTACCAACCAGTCAACGACATAATCCAGTATCATCTCCGGCAATTCCCACGGCAGTGGAATGGTAATGTCCACATCAGTGATATCTACCGTTAATTCGTTATCTTCATTTAACGAGACAATTCCTTCTGCATTCTCAAGATCAATGGTAATTCCATTAATGCGCATATCGAATATATTGACAGTATCGGTATCCTCGTCAACATCCACAAAACCCCATAATACTGAAGTGGTTGTTGTGATCTGGACATTTACACTAAGCCATACATCTGCCGTAACACTGCCTGACAGCTCAGCCGTATTTCCGGGTTTAAGGTCAAAATCAAATTTTGAGAAATGTATATTTGCCCCGAAATCTGCCCACACTCTGTCAATATCGATATCTACATCCACAAGACCCAGAGTCGCAATAGCTACAACCCAATCTATCAGTTCATCCATAAAGTCCACGATGCTTGGCATGTCGAATTCATGGGAACCGGTCTTTGTCACCGATTTTGGATATGTGGTACGCGCCCACCAGAAATCATAGACCCTGTGCATTCCATTCTCATTCACACCCAATCCAAGATGATTTCCATTTGTAAAATCTGTGATCGCATTAACATTGCCGCCATTATAACCCAGCAAGTTGATTGAAGCAGCCATGACAGACGGACTCAATACCTTTACATTACCCAATCCAATGTTGAGTTTATTTTCATCTCCCGATGGCATGTGAGGCAGATCCAGTGCGAACAGCACCGGGCTGAGTTCAATGGATGTTATCTCATCTGTAAGGTATTCTTCCAGTGCAATACCCAAAATTTCATTGAGTTTGTTCAGCACATCAGCCGGCAGGTTATAGGTATCATTCAGTTCCACGTCTTCAATGGCAGCCTCAACGAACTCTATTTTGAACATACGTGTGTTTTGATCAAAAACAGGATTTACTGCAACACTAATTTCAGCTTCCAGTTCGAATTCGATTCCGCCAAGCACCGTGAACTCGACCTGACCCCTGACATTCATCATCATGTCAAGACCTGCAGTAAAATCAATGTTAGGTGCTTTTACCAGCGAGACTTCATATCCTATATCCATGAACTCCTGTAAACTTTCCGGAACATCCTCGATGGGTAATTCATAATTACCGCTGAATGTGGGGAATTTTCCGATGCAAAACGCAGTTTTCATGAATTTGTTGATCAAAGACTCATGAACCTGAACCATTACGTCATATCCTGCAGTGGTCATTTATTCACCTCAGGTGTGATGCTTTTCTTTCCCGTGGTCCGGTCAATTTTCACCTTTACTTTTAGCGGTTTTCCTTCCCTGACCATTGTATAATATGGCTTTTTAGCCTCGGGTTGTTTATCCATGACCTTTCTAACATCTTCATCTATCATTGACCGCCATTTCTGATGTATTTCCTGCTTGAATGCATTATCAATGACTATTCCTTCTGCCAAAATAGTACCAGTAAAGTCCTCTTCTAATTGCGTCTTCAACTCTGTCCGCTGCTCAAGTGATGCTTTTAAGTCGTTCAAAGATTCTACTTTAAAACGTTCTAACCTTTCTTTATTGAATTTCGAATTATATTTCAACAAAAATCCCTCCATAAAATATGGAAACTACAAATAACCATTTACTAATAAATTTTCATCATTGATGAACATTTCGATATATATTTTGATATATATTTTGAAAGTAACATATATTTTAAATATATATTTACTTTACTCACTTTCCCATATGAAAAATGATATCGTAAAATTAACAGAAAAATAAGATAGTGCCACAACGAGAAAGGGTTAAATCAATATTAGTACCATATTATGCAAATAGGTAATATAATGGCATCAGAAATTAAGAACCCAGCAATTATGACGGATTTCTTAACGGATGTTGTAATCAGGACCCTCAAAGCCAAAATCGAAGAGATGAGTCATAAAATAAATGATATTCATGAAAACCTGAAATATTTTGAGAAAAAATATGGCATGAAAAGTGAGGAGTTCTACAAAAAATATGTCGATGGAACTCTTGGAGATGACATGGATGTTCATGATATGGATGGGTGGGCTGTGCAATTTAAGGTGTGAATGAACTGAGTGGTAAAGTTTAAGTTGGCAGAGATTTTAAAATACCTGAAATTCATGTATCACACATATAAAACAATGTTGTTTCGATATAGAGAGGCATCCATAGTTATATAACCTTGAGCCAAGCGGAGTGAACGTATTGTTGCAGTTTTGGAATCGGTCATTCCAATCCAAAAACAAAAAATGTTCCTGCATCATAAGGCTTATAAGAGTTTAATCATTATAATTACTCTAATAATATTATAACAGGTGTATCATGTCTTACAAAAATGGGCACTGCCAAGATGTTAAAAACAGAAAAAATCGACATCCGGCAGGCAAACAAAATGTATCACTTTTTCTTAATGAACGCGGCGTTTCCGATGTTGTAGGAAACATTCTGATGGTTTCAATTACTGTTATTATGGCAACTATTATTGCCGGTGCCATATTTGGCATGAAACCGCCAGCCGACATTCCACATGTGAGCTATAAAATTGAGATTAACGGAATGAATTTAAGCCTCACTCACATGGGCGGCGAGCAGGTCAAGGTTTCCGACCTTAAATTCATGGTAGATGGTGTGGAAACCTTCAACACGACCGATTCCGAAATAAACAATACCGAGATATGGAAGATTGGGACAACTATTACACTTAATACGAGTAATTCCGATCTGATGATCGTACACCTGCCGTCAAAGGAGTTGCTATAATGAAAGACTTAGACCTGATCAAAAACGATGAGGCAGTATCTGTAGTGGTTGGTTCGATACTCATATTGGCAGTTCTGGTCACATTCATGTCAGTCGTAACATCTTCATGGGTCCCGATATACGAAGGAAATGCAGAATCCGATCACAGCGACGAAATGTTCGACTCATTTCTGGACCTTCGTAAACAGATTGAAAATGCAGATGAGTTCCCAAGAATATTTTCAATCAACCTTGGTACCAATAAGATGCCTTTTATAAAAAATACGAATTCGGTCGGTCGTCTTGAACTAAATCAAAGTGCAGGGACTATGGCGTTAAAATCAGTTATTTATTCTTCAGTTACAGGCTCCGATATTGGAGATAATTTGATTATCAACGATGTGAACAG
>JAUVKD010000156.1 GCA_030596385.1 Methanosarcinaceae archaeon
ATGTGTTCTCCATGGGAATAGCAGGTCCGGTAGTTGCATATGCTGTTTATAAGGTGGGAATGAGATTGAACCTTAATTTCTATATTGCAATATTCCTCGCAGCCACTCTGGGTGATTGGGCAACATATGTAGTAACATCTACCCAGCTGGCACTGGCGTTTCCGGCAGAGCCTGGTGGCATATTTACTTCGTTTAAAGCATTTGCAACAATTTTTGCAATTACCCAGATACCACTTGCAATTATGGAAGGAGCAATCACTGCGCTTATCTTTAAGTACGTGATACAGGTCAAAAGTGATATGCTTGTGAAATTGAATGTGATAAGTGATGCAGGAGTTCGTAAGATCAAGGAGATGGCAATATGAAAATGGAAGTAATAATAGTAGCCATACTTTTAATTTTCACAGCCCAATTTCTCTATATGAGTTCAACCTCCGATGCCGAATATGGGGGAGCTGATGGTGAAGCGGAAGATGTGATTGCAGAACTTACAGGTGGAAATTATGAACCAATTGCAGAACCATTGTGGGAACCTCCAAGTGGGGAGATCGAGAGTCTTCTGTTCGCTCTCCAGACAGCTTTTGGAGCGCTTATAATCGGGTATTTCTTTGGGTATAACAAATGTAAAAATAGACTTGAGGAATAGCCTGAATAAGATATGTTATATATGATCAATAAAAGTTTAATGACGGATGAATATAGTCTGGTAAATCAAGAATATTGATGGATGAATATGGTACCATGTCATGAACAACCTACTTGATGATTATGCACTGTTAAGCCCATTGCGAAACCGCAACAACAGGCTCAAACTGGGTGTTGTGGTATTCGGGCTACTTGCCGGGGTTTCATCCACATCAATAATAACACCTCTTTTTGTCGCGTTTTGCATGGGAATTACAACGGTCTTTTTTGGAAAGGTACCGTTGAAATTATATTTTAACCTCATGCTTGCACCTATGGGTTTTGCTATTGTAGGAACTGTTGTTATCCTGTTTTTTTTTGGGTCCGGAAATGAGGTGATCGCATTTGATGTATTTGGGTACCACCTGGTTGCAAATTCACAGGGAGTTGATATGGCACTTCATGTGATATCAAGAACTATAGGCGGAATGAGCTGCATGTTTTTTCTTGCACTTTCAACTCCGGTCATCGAACTTTTTTCAGTTCTCAAATCAACCCGAATTCCTGATGCTGTAATCGAGTTATCCATGTTGATATATCGCTATATCTTTGTCTTTTTGGAGGTTGCCATGTCAATAAAATACGCCCAGACTGTCAGGCTTGGGTACAGGGATTTTAAAACCTCACTGAGTTCTGTGGCAATGCTTGCAAGTACATTGTTTATCCGGTCATGGGAGCAGGGAGAGAAATTGTACATTTCAATGAGTTCAAGATGCTACGATGGAAAACTTGCTATATTTGAGACCAGGCGACCCATAAAGACATCAGAGGCAATTCTTACTTGCGGATATGTTATTTCAACCATTGCTAGTTCACATTTAACAATCATTTAACAAAAAATATCTCAATCACATAAGATGATGACTATGACTATCTTAAAAACAAACAATCTTAAATACTTTTATCCTGACGGGACAGTTGCGATTGACGGAGTAAATATTGAGATTAAAAATGGGCAAAAGATTACATTTGTGGGCCCAAATGGCTCGGGAAAGTCAACTTTGTTCCTTCTTTTAAACGGAACCTTCAAACCACAGGAGGGAGATGTTCAATTTAATGGAAAGGCTCTCAGGTACGATCCTAAATCATTGCGGAATATTCGAAAGAATGTTGGAATCATCTTTCAGAATCCGGATGACCAGATATTTGCTCCTACGGTATACCAGGATGTGGCTTTTGGTCCCGTGAACTTGGATTTTCCAATGGATAAAGTTGAGAGTAATGTAAACAATACTCTTGAGTATGTAGGATTATTGCATCTTAAGGATAAGCCTCCACACCATTTAAGTGGTGGGCAAAAAAAGAGGGTTGCTATTGCAGGTGTTATATCTATGGAGCCCGATATAATAATACTTGATGAGCCGCTGTCCAATCTGGATCCTGTGGGTGCAGATGAGATAATTGACCTGCTAAATGAGCTCAACTATTTTGGAAAAACAATTATAATCTCCACGCATAATGTTGACCTTGCTTACCGTTGGTCGGATTATGTTTATTTAATGTCAGGTGGCAAGGTGATAGGGGAAGGTACCCCTGGTAAAGTATTTGATGATACTGAATTACTGAAGATGGCAGGTTTAAAGCAGCCATCCACCCTTGAAATATACCATGAGATCGAGAGAAGGGGACTTGCGATTATTGGTGAACTACCAAAGACCGTGCCTGAACTTGTGGGTACCTTGAAACCTCCTGAACTGATGTGGGTGAATGTCCCTCACGGCACACAGGAGGGTGATACATTAAACCTTGGAATAATGTATGGAGAATATGCGCAGCACTGTCCCTATGAAGCGGTGAATGCTAAAGTGCTGCACATACATGCCGATGGGCGCGCGGTTGTTGAAATGATGCGCAAAGGTATGCGGGCCGGGTGTATAATAATCTACGACATGGATTCATATCATCGCAATGACCTTCTGGAATTAATAGACAAAAGTGAAATTGACGTCGTGGGTGCTATGGGTACAATTAGCAAGAACATTGCAGAAAAAGATGGTATTCATCTTGAAATAACGGCTGGTGTGATCGATAAGTCTATCTTAATGGCACTTTGCGGGAAGCGATGTCTTGTGTTAACGAACGGGGGTATGATAGAGCATTCAATGAAGAGGATCAGGGATTATGTTGAGAAAAGTGGGATTAATCTGAGTGTTAGTGTGGTTGGTGGGAAGAATGCATAGTTATTGAGTGGGGTGTTTGTGTGATCAAGTATGGAAAAGTTATGTCAGTTAGTGTGGATAGGAAAGTAAAGGCATTGGTTAATGCAGGATATTACTCCAGTGAATTAAAAGTAATAATAGATGCCATAAGAAGCCTGTTTCGGGAGAATTCTGAACTTAAGGTCAATGTACCAATATTTACGCCTGTTTTTTCAGCCCTTTCTAACATTGATTGTATGAGCACTTTATAATTTTTCGTTAATTTTATTATAATACCCCGCAGCTCTGCTGCGGTTGGGATAAGATATAGTCAATGCAACCTTAGTAGCCTGAGACATAATGATACCCCACAGCTCTGCTGTGGGGAACTTCATTTTCCTGAAAGATGCTAGAATATGTTCTATGCTGTTTGATTTTATGTAAGCGTTGATGGTATCTTTTTATTGGGATTATTTAGTTTAAGGTCATTGCATGTGGATTCTGATGAATTGCTGATCGAGGTGGCTACGTGAAGAAATACGGTCAAGGTGTCTATAACTATGGCGTCATTTTATTCACTTGCAGCTACAATTCGCCCGTTGGGAGATCTAAGCCGGAATCTATACTCGCTCTTTTTATCTTTAAATATCTCATATTTGCCTTTTCTCATTTTCTCTAATCCTTATTTTTCTCAGTCTTCACTCTTTTTAAAATAAAACACCGAGGCGGCAGTTGCAGCTCCCATCACAAAGCCTACAAGGGTCTCCCGAACATCAGGCAAAACAAACATTCCTATACAGCCCGCTATTAACGGGACAAGAAATGCAATTGATCTTGTATAGACTCTGATTAATTCATGCTTATTTTCCATAACATCATGTCTCCTTAAAAATAAAAGCAGGGAAATTGTTTATTAAATTATTTGTTTAAAGTTTGCGCTACTGCTGCTGCAACTGCCGCTGCAATCGCATCCTGAAATACCTGGTTCTTTACCAACGCTGCTGTCTGTTCGTCCAAATTCCACTGCCGATCTACAGCAATATCAGCATGGCGGACTGTCTGTTTGCCGACCATATGAGCCGTTTCAACCGCATTCTGAAGTGCCTGGTTAGCGATGTCCTGTCTTGCATTGTCATGCTGCTGTGCATCACTCAGTGTCTTGTCAACGATTTTTATGTTACGCCTGATACTTTCAATGCTTTCATGCTGATATTCATCGTTGGTTCGATTTACATTAGCGAACCACGCCTCGTCTTTACCAATCTC
>JAUVKD010000202.1 GCA_030596385.1 Methanosarcinaceae archaeon
CACAGTTGATGTGGGCGATGAAGTTATCGTTTATGTGAAGGATATCAAAAAGAACGGTAATATGGACCTTGTTCCAAAATATCCTGCACAGTACCAGATAGTAGATATTGAGAAAGACTTGCCTGTTAGAAGATCATCGGAACTACGTGGTTTTGTCAGGAAGATTGTTATGATCGAAGGCGAAGTGACACAGATAAAGCAAACAGGCGGACCCACCATATTCACCATATCAGATGATGACGGCCTGGTTATGTGCGCAGCGTTTGAACGCGCAGGCGAGCGTGCATATCCTCAAATAAATTCCGATATGCTAGTGTCGATCGTAGGTGAAGTGAGTCTGCGAGACGACAAGGTGCAAGTAGAGGTACGAAGTATCAAACAACTTACGGGGACAAAGAAAAAAGCTGTGTGGGACAAGATCGAGCGTGCGATCGACAAAAGGGCTGAGCCTTGTGAAATTGAATTTTTGATTGAGAGTGAGATACTGGAAAAATTGCGCCCTGCAATGAAACATGTGGCAAGGGAAATTAAAAAAGCGATTATAAAATCAAAACCGATAGTCTTGCGGCATCATGCCGATGCAGACGGGATGACAGCAGCTGTGGCAATCGAGCGTGCGATCCTGCCATTGATACGTGAAGTTGGAGGTGCAGATGCAGAATATCATTATTACAGGCGGGCACCATCAAAAGCGCCGTTCTATGAAATGATGGATATAACCCGTGACTTATCATTTGCACTTGACGATGCTGCAAGACACGGACAGAAAATGCCGTTTGTGATACTTGTTGATAATGGTTCGACCGAAGAAGATACGCCTGCTATGAAACAGGCACAGGTCTATGACATCGACATGGTCGTTATCGACCATCACCATCCGGATAAAACGGTTGATCAGTACCTTCGCGCGCATGTTAATCCCGCGCACGTAGGCGGGGATTTCGGAGTTACTACAGGTATGCTGTGTACCGAGGTCGCGCGAATGATCAATCCTTGTGTGGTTGATGAAATTAAGCACCTGCCTGCAATATCAGCAGTCGGGGATCGTTCCGAAGCGGATGAAGCGCGCAGGTATATCGATCTAGTGTCCGATAAATACACGCTTGATCAATTGAAAGACATTGCCCTTGCCCTTGATTTTGAAGCGTTCTGGTTGAAGTTCAGTAGCGGCAAAAATATTGTCGATGACCTGATGAACATGAGAGATTCCACAACACATAAAAAGTTGGTAAAACTCCTGTGCGAGCAGGCGAACGAAATGATTGACGGACAACTAGATGCATGTCTTCCAAACGTTAAATCCCAGCCGCTTCCAAACGGCGCGATGTTAAATGTGCTTGATGTTGAAAAATATGCACACAAATTTACGTTCCCGCCACCCGGAAAAACATCGGGCGAAGTGCATGACCACATGTGTCGGAAATTTGAGGGGAAACCTGTCGTCACAATCGGATTTGGTCCGGATTTTTGTGTGATCCGATCAAAAAACGTGCGGATGAACATCCCGCAAATGGTTCGGGAATTGCATGATGAAGTTGCAGGTGCAGGTGTCAATGGCGGCGGCCATCTTGTTGTCGGAAGCATAAAATTTGTAGAAGGCATGCGCTCAGAGGTTTTATCCAGATTGGTCGAAAAAATAAGTGCTGTGGGAGTGGATTGATCCACTTCAAAAAGCAGGGTAAAATGCATATTCGGACTATCTAAATCGTATTTGTATAGATGGTTTAGATAAAATCCCGATGGACAGATCATACTGCAATACCCCGCACAGCAATACCGCCGCAGGCGGCGGATTTTAGACATTATATAATGTACATATATACATACACATCGGTCGAACAAAACGTAACATTTTTAATAACATTGGTGCGTAAAAACGCTATGCTGCGTTACCCCCATTTATTCTATAAGTTGAAATGCCCCGAAAACGCCATAGTTTACATCAGTGATTTTGGAATGCGAAGCCTCACAGGATTGCTTCAGCGTCAAAAATCGCTAAATAAATACTCTAAATCAAGTACATAAGCATCTTTCGATTCATAAAATATAGTCTATTACCCTTAGATTTTAGGTGGATACGTGAAATTCATATATGGAGGATTTAACCTATCACAAATTGATCGCCCTATTACCATTGATATGTTTGATTTCACGAAATTCCATGAAGAACAATACGCTGTATTTTGTTTTTATAGAGAAATTCATAAAATGGGATTCACCATAAATTATTTATATTCGTGTTTGTATAGTTATAGTAAAATCGGTGCATAAATGAGATTGTTTAATATTTCAACATATCTAATAAAGTATCGATATTAAATTATGGGAGTGAGATGATATGAGCGTAGAAAATATAATAAAAGAAGTTACAGGCGAACTTGAACGATTGGTAACCACAAAAACAGTTATCGGAGAACCCGTAGAAGCCGCAGGAAAAACAATTATTCCTGTCACAAAGGTGTCCTTTGGATTTGGAAGCGGCGGCGGAGAGGGAAAAGGCGACAAAGGTGAGACTGGCTTTGGCGGCGGAGGTGGCGCGGGCGCGAAGATCGAACCTATTGCATTCATTGTTGTTTCTGAAGACGAAGCACGCCTGCTCACAATCTCGGGCAAAACCGATTTTGGCAAGATTATTGAATCTGTGCCGGAAGTTATCGATAAGATAAGATCGGTCAAGAGCAAGATGGTGAAAAATAAAGGAAAATCAGAAGTAAGCGAAGAAGCGAAAAAAGAAGAGAATAGCGAAGAAAATAACGAATAATAGTCACATACCCTGCCCTTCGAACTTCAACAAATATGTTGCTTATTGTTTATGCCGCATTAGCCATTATCTTTTTGTTTATCGGGTTAGTGATATTTGCCGTATTTGATGTGATCATTGATGTAAAGATCAACAAAGGCGTGGTCAGCCGACACATAACCATCAAGTGGATGGGATTGTCATATAAGTTCAAAA
>JAUVKD010000139.1 GCA_030596385.1 Methanosarcinaceae archaeon
AGTCAAGAAGGGTATGATATTGGGGTAGGGGCCATTAGTTACTATTTCCAATAACATTGGTGTGTAAAAACGCTATGCTGCGTTATTCTATATTAAAATTATAAGTTGAAATGCCCCTAAAACGTCGTCGTCCGCTCCAGTGGTTTTGGAATGCACTTTCTTTAGAGGATCACTTCGGCGTCAAAAATCGCAAATCAAATTCAATAATGGAAATCACAAAAATAGTGGACTCGGCGGGAATTGAACCCGCGGCCTTTACGTTGCGAACGTAACGATCTTCCCCTGATCTACAAGCCCAAAAAAAATAAAAAAGAATGGATTTAGATATAGAAAATGCTTAAACAGGTCGTCCGAGTTCAACAACCTGAACGCTTTCAACACCTGAAACTGCTGCAAATGCTTCTTCTACCTGTTCTGTGCCGCCTTCAAGGTCACCTACAAGTACAACAAGCATGAGTGCTTTTAAGCCAAATGCAATTGGTTCTTCTTTTGAACCGTATAATTCAGAGCCTTTGGGCAATACTGCTTCAAGTTTGTTTTTAAGGTCTGTTAAATCAGTTTCCGGGCTCTCTGGCATGATCTTGATCGTTGCTGCAACTTCTCCCATCCCCGTCACCTCATGGTCCAATAAATCCACATTCTTTGCATATATATTCATTACTATATTGTCTGCAACTCATGCATCTTCCAAGTTCTGCTTCACATGAAGGGCACGGAAAACGCACATAACCACGTTCTACGAGGCGCACACCACATGACGTGCAGAATTCGACTTTAGGTTTTGCCATTAAATATCTCCTTTTAGTTATAATTGCAATTTTAAGTTTAAGTTTAAGTTTAAGTTTAGGTTTAAATGTAAATTGAAGTTTAAATATCAATTCAAGTCGAATATCAAGAATCAACACTATTTGAACAGATAAATCATATGTGTTAATGTTAATATTACTAAACAGTATTCAACATTTTGGTGATTTCAGATACGTGGTATATAATTTAAATATTCCCCTTGATGAATGTTCCGATAACAGTCTCCCCTTCAACCGCAGAAATTATTCGTGTGGGATAGTGGCCATTTACAACCATGCAATCCATGTTCTTTGCGCGAATGAATTTTGGTAACTCCTTATCGACACAGGTAATTCCCATTTCTAAAAGATCAGTTGCACTTATCTCCTGAATAAGTACATCGCCCATTAGAACACCATCAACATCAGTGGCCTTGACAAGCCGTGCATTTAGTTTGTCTGCAACCCATGCTGCGATGGTGTCAGATGTCACATTCCACGAATGTGCAAGTTCATCTGTTTCTTTTAGAAGCCGATATGGCAGAAGAATAGAAACACCAAAGAGCAGGTCATGAATTGATTCAATGCCCTTCACATCTGTTTTATCAATCATGTAATATCCGTACTGCTCCATTGCAAGAATGGCCATCCAGTGTGCTGCTCCATCACTTATATCGTATTTTTCACTGACAGAGCGCACTTTATCTGCAAACATACCGCCACCCGGTACGATTAGTATTGCAGTATCGCGATTTTTGAAAATCTCCGAATATCTGAGCAATTCATTCACAATATTCGGCACCGAACTTATCAGGCTACCTCCAAGTTTCACAACAACATTCATGATAGAGTTACTATTTCCGTACAATTACAATTACAATTACAATTTTTTGATGGTTTCTATGAATACAAGGTAATTGAACCACAAAATAACACCTAATCCACCGAATTCAATTTTATGAGTTCTTTGTTATTCGAATTTTTAATATATATTTTTGTAGAATTATTTCGACTTTTTCAGATTAAACAGTTACATTGGTTACCAACATCGGATTCAACTATTTCGCAATATTAGAGATATATTAACTAATATCGGTTGGATTTAACTCAAATCATCATATTCGGTTTCAAGTATTCGCGCTGTAGCATAAGCCGGAAATACCTTTGATATCTCGCTCCCCCATTTTTCAGAAACGGATATAAGATCAAAGCCCAGACGTTTTGCAGCATCCTTTATTAAAAACTCACCAATTCCGGCAGAAACGATCGTCCTCAACCCGTGCCTTCCGGCCACTTCAGATATTGCAGTGCAGAGCAATCCAACCTGTTTATCTTTTACTTGCTTTGCAATGCTGGTTATATCTTTCTTTGAGATTCCAGTAAGGTCTGCACAGACCACACGCCCAAGACGACGAGCCGCATCAATTTTTGTATTTCCTGCACCGTCTGCGGTCTCGCAGGTGTAGATTTGCTGTGTAATATCTCCAAGAAGCAGATATGCATCTGCAGTGGTCGCAAACTGTTCGGATGAGAGGCGGCATGTACCACCGCTGACCTTCACGCTGTCAAGCATAGTGGCAATATTTGTACGCAGGGTGCCGGCATAGACAAGTTCGCTCCGCAAAAGGCGTGAGAAATCAGTATGTCCGGCTATGTGCTTGCCATCAATCACCGGTATGATGTCGCTTGTAGTACTACCAACATCTACAAAGACACAATCACCTATTTCCGAACCGATGAAGTTTGCAGATGCCGCCCAGTTGGCAGCAGCAAGGTTCTGTATGTCATCAACGTGGGTATTAAAATCGCCTTTATTGTTTACGTACTTGATCTCACAATCAAATGCTCTTTCAACGGCATTCATTATAAACCGGATTCCTTCTTCCTTATCCAAAAAGCAGTCGGCAAGTTCACCCGTCATTGCGACACCCAACTTATCGGGCTTAAGCCTGTCTGCTACTTCTTTGAGTGCTGTTGGTAATCTTGTATCTTTCCACAGTGGAATGTAGTGCAGTTCTATTATGCCCCCATCCGATGATGCAAGTTTTGTATTCGCACCGCCAATATCAATTCCAATGACCTTCATTTCAAATCCTCTTTTGTGAACATGCATTCACCGCTAATCTCAACCGATTCAGGAAGTCCCCCAAAGCGATTTTTGAGTAGCAGGTCGGCAATCTCTTGCTTCATTACTTTGCTTATCGAAAATAGTGATGTAGTTGGACGAGGGTTTACATCCACAACATAGGGCAAATCAGCAAGCACTATATCGACACCTATATAACCGCGACAGGATAAAGCACAAGCAGCAGATATTGCTGTATCATATAATTCTTTTTGCCGCAATGTTTTATATGGTGTCAGGTTTCCATTGTATCCGATTTCCGAATAATCATCTTCCGGGTGTATGTCTATTATTTGTTTATTGACGGTTAATGGAAGTGGCTTTTCGCCACATATGAGACTTACGCTCAAGTGCTCGCCTTCGATATAACTGGTTGCTATAAACCCGTCGCGCTTCGTGAAATGTGTACATATCCGTGTATCTTCAGAAGCACATCCATATCTCGGTTTGACCACATAACACCCGCCTTTGGCATGATCCTTATCTACAATTTCCGGAGCAGGTATTCCTGCTGAGTTGAGAACGCGGGTGCATTTGACCTTGTCCGCACATAGGGCTACAGATATGGGAGTACACCCGAGATTGATAGTGTTATTCTCCATGATCGTTGAAAAATCATAAAGCAGTTCATCCGGCGCTATCACAAGCCCCGCATCACAGTTATTTGCTTCATTTTTCAGCACGGTTTCGAAATTATCCCTATTTGATTCTACCGATGTACTATTCTCAAGGGTTATGCCCGCTGAAAGATAAACGACATCATGCCCTAGTCTGGTAAAACTGTCGGCGATTGTTTGCAACATCGCCTTCCCTTCCAGAATGAATGTGCCATTCATTCCGACGCCGACAGCGTATTCTGCGAGTAGTATTTTCATGAGGGATGCAAACGCATTATTAGATATATATATTATTTGCATTTGTGTTCGGTTGAAAGCTAAATCGTGATAAATAGCGTACAAACAATGAATTGATTAAATAATATTTGTATGATAAAATTAATAATACTTACTAATTTTATATTTAAATTGAGAATGTACGCCGGGTTGCTTTTGTGAAAAACTGGTTACGGGAAATTAGACATAATGTTACAAAACACTGTTGCAGGGACTCGTGAGGTAAAGATTGTTCACAAACATCTCGAAAAGTACCGGGCAGTTTGTCCCAAAACAATAATTTCCATGAAAATTGAGTTCAATTTAGCCTTTAAATCAAGAACCAAGGTCAAAAATTTCCAACTTTTGTATCCGCTTCAAATCTAATGGTAAATATTTTTTTTCGATGCTAATTGTTAACATAGTTGCTTATGATTACTTGGTAATTCATAAAAATATATTCATTACTAACTTGACATAAATCGAAAAATAAATATATTAGCGAATTCATTATGCATATCTTGAAAATAAATCGAATTAAATAATATGTA
>JAUVKD010000050.1 GCA_030596385.1 Methanosarcinaceae archaeon
AAAATGCTAACAGGAATACATTTATTACCTGTAATGCATATGTAGGGTGGCGGGCTAGTCCGGGTAGTTCGGCGTTACCTGTTACCCGATATCGCCGATATGCGGGGGACGAAGCCAATGGAAGATGTCCTGATCATTTTCAAACCTGTGATTTCAACGTAGAAGCCCCGTCCTGTTTGGATGGAGTTGATATGGGAGCTTGCTGGAGAGCTTGTTTTCATAACTTAACTGCGGGAACCAGTTGAGGCCCGGAAGGGAGCAGACCTACCGTAGACAACCATCGCTTACAGGGTTGCGGAGTGGAGGCGAGATTGCAGATCACTTGGAAATCGGATGGTCAACAACCTGCGGCGTGCCTGTCACTTGATAACACACAATTTTATAAATATAACAAAGAAAGCATTAAATAAGTAGATTACATTTGGAAGTGCACTTTGACAAATTTGCCATGATGACGAGATAGCCAAGCCCGGTATGGCGCAGGATTGCTAATCCTGTGGTGCTTTGCGCCTCGGGGGTTCGAATCCCCCTCTCGTCGCTCTGTTTCTATACGATATTTAATGAAAAGCCATTTATTCCAGTTATACCAGTTGAATATGTGAAGATTTATTTGTGGTATCAATGAGGAAACTCAATTCTTTAAGTGAAATTCGGACAGGCTGAATAGTTACAACTTAAAAATATTAAAAGTGATTAAATGAACATACTTGAAACTGCAAAAAGAATAATTCATGAAGGACCCATATGCGATTACTGTATGGGGCGACAATTCGCAAACTTGTCTACCGGACTTACCAATGATGAGCGCGGGCGTGCGATAAAACTTGCCCTTGCTATGGAAGGCGACCGCGTATTAAAGGATGATTCAGACGATTCGATTTTAACAGAACTTTCAAAAAGCAGTCGCTTTGCAAGAATGTCCTCAGGTAAAGAAGGAGAAGATGAAGAATGCTGGGTCTGTCTTGGTCTTTTTAACAATCTTAGTGTATGGGCTGAGCGTGCGGTTACCGCACTTAAGGATTTTGAATATTCTACTTTTCTTGTGGGGACAAAGATGAGCGGTCTTTTGAGTGAAAATGAAGAGATCTTGTGGACTGAATCCGGTGCAACCCATGCCGAGCAGTTCAAATCGGAATTGAACCGTGAAGTTGGTAAGCTAATAGCTGCAAGGGTCGGAAAAGGGAAAGAAGTTGATTTTAAGCAGCCGGATATTTTGGTGACACTTAACATTGCAAAAGAGGATGTTTCGCTTCAGGTCAGGTCGGTCTATATTCAGGGAAGATATCGTAAACTTGTTCGGGGAATCCCTCAGACAAGGTGGCCATGTCGCAAATGTAAAGGCAGAGGTTGCGAGGACTGTAACCAAACCGGTAAGCAATATCCTGAGTCTGTAGATGAACTTGTTAGTGCTCCTCTTATCGTGGCAACACAGAGTGCCGGTACTAAGTTTCATGGTGCCGGTCGTGAGGATATCGATGCTTTGATGCTTGGAAGTGGAAGACCGTTTGTTATTGAGTCTGTGAGACCTGTGATTCGTACAATTGATCTTGATGAACTTACCAAAGCCATAAATGATAGTGCGGCTGGAAAAGTAGAAGTTGAAGGTATGAAATTTGTCAATCGGGATGTTGTTGAGACACTAAAGACATCAAAGGCGGATAAGCTTTATAAGCTTAAAGTTACATTCAAGGAAATGATTTCAGAAGAAAAACTTAAATCAGCCATTGATACTCTCACAGGAGCACAGATAAACCAGAGAACTCCACATCGTGTTGTACACAGGCGTGCTGATCTTATTCGGAAAAGGCGTGTGCACGGTATGGAACTTACGGAGTTAACAGATGAGTTCGCTATTATTACAGTACATTGTGAAGGCGGGCTTTATGTTAAGGAACTGGTGTCCGGTGACGATAAAAGGACAATACCAAGTCTTACGGAATTAATTGGCATTCAAGCGATAGTAACTGAACTTGATGTCATTAAAGTCTATATATGAGTATTAGAGCAACACAAAATAATTATGATTTTCAATTAAATTCAATATTACAAATTTTAATGATAATTATATTAATTATTGAAATAAAGTTGAAATTGATATAAAGTTAAAATTGATATAAAGTTAAAATTGATATAAATTTTCAATATGGAGGACAAATTATGCCAACATCACACGGTGAAAGGGCCTGCACACGATATAAATTGAAGAAGACATCACGCGAGCGGGGAATATCTCCTGTTAGCAAAGCCATTCAGGAATTCGATGTGGGACAAATGGTGCACGTGGATATTGATCCAAGCGTACAGAAAGGTATGCCAAACCCAAAATTTCAGGGAAAAACCGGAAAGGTTGTTAAACAGCGTGGACGTGCATATATCTTGCACGTAAGTGATGGAAATGCGACAAAGGAAATAATTGCGCTGCCACAGCACCTTAAACCACAAAAATACAACTGAGTAGCAAATGTTTTAGTTGTCTGGATCAGTTATATATGGATAAGATATTTTATAGATCAGCATTCCTGATAGATTATCATTTAAAAATATAGGCATATGTGTTTATCTGGTCGACCACGGATTATCACATTTCAATATTCATTCAACTAATACCAACATTTGCATTAATAATTTAATTAGTACAATATACAAGTTTATGTTTAAAAAGAGTGTATTTCTATGATAGTTAAAGAGATCCTGAATGAAGAGTTGCTGACATTATCAGAAGTCAAAGAGATGTTAAATGAGATAATGGAAGAACGCTCAGGCCGTGATGAAGAGTTGGGGTATGAACTTCGAAAATCGATCAGTCATGCAGATATGTTTGCAAAATTAAGTGCAGCAAATTCACGAAAACTTGTTAGTAAGTTAAATGAACTGGAAAAGATGAAACCTGAAATTGCCATTAGACTCGCTGATATTATGCCTCGGTCAAGGGATGAACTCAGGACTGTTTATGCAAAAGAGCGATACACATTATCTGAAGAAGAGCTTGATGAAATATTGGATTTTATAAGCGATGCAATGGAATAAATATGTAACACATATACTTACTTTTTAATAATATCGATTTGTAGTGTGTAATTGTCCACAATTACACTGATATGGACATCATAGGAGAGTACTTATGACAAGCATGGGAAAACAGCCCGAAAAAGAAGAATATGGGTGGGTTTTGGATTACCTGCCATACGGCAGTACTGATGATCGGAGACCTTCTTATCAGAAAAAAACCGCTTGTTCAGGCAGTTGGCGATAAGCATTTCGTGCTCATGGAATTGGTGCCAAAAGACGGAATGGTTCCTGATATCCAATCACGTGTATATATTGGTGAAGGAGATAGGGATGTCATTGATCATGTTAAGACAAGGATACATTTTGGTGATCTCAGCCACGGCGCACAACTTGAACTGCCATTTATTATTGAAAAGTGTGTAGAGGAGCAAGAAGAGCGGTTTGTGAAATTCTTTAATGATGCTCATCCGATCACAACACGGCTTCACATGCTGGAATTGTTGCCAGGTATTGGTAAAAAACTCATGTGGGGTATTATTGATGAACGTAAGAAAGGTGAGTTCAAAAATTTTGCAAATCTTCATGAGAGGGTGGGTGGGGTACATTCTCCACAAAAGATTATAGTCCATCGCATCGAAGAAGATCTTAAGGATGACCGTATTAAATACAGGCTCTTTACAACAACAATGCATCGCCCAAGACACGGTTAAACAGGTGTTATTTTTTTGGTGAAAACGATTTTGAGGAAATATGGTATCCGTGGTGGATACCATGACCAGCATTTTTTAATTAATAAAACAATCCTTGACAGGATTTCTGAAGCTGCACATCTGACCACGAAGGATACTGTTATTGAGATAGGGGCTGGTATTGGTAATCTCACAGAACGGTTGCTACCACAAGCTAAAAAGGTGATTGCAATAGAGTTTGATCCACGTCTTGTCTATGTGCTTGAGGACAGGTTCAAAAAGGTTGAAAATATTGAGATAATTCATGGCGATATCCTTGATATCGACCTTCCTGATTTTGATAAAGTTGTTGCGAACCTGCCATATTCAATCTCATCTGAAATTACGTTCAAACTTTTAAAGCAGAAATTCAAACTAGGGATACTGATGTACCAGTATGAATTTGCAAAACGTATGGTTTCATCATGCAATTCAAAAGATTACAGCCGTTTGAGTGTTAATACCAATTATTTTGCGGATGCATCGATTATTATGAAGGTTGAAGCATCTGCTTTTTCACCACCTCCAAAAGTCCGGTCAGCTGTGGTGAAACTTATTCCACGCCCATCTCCTTTTAAGGTAGATGATACGGATTTCTTTTTGAACTTTGTTACCGCAGTGTTTAGCCAGAGGCGCAAGAAACTAAAAAATGCTATTGTAAATGCAAATTATATACTGGGCATTAACAATATAAAACAAATTGTTGGACAATTGCCTGAGGAATTCATGGGAAAACGTGCTGAGAATCTTGAACCACGGGAACTGGCAGATATTGCGAATCGTATACATATGATTGTACGCAATGAAGCGACGTAGGGACCATGGTTAAAATAAAGTACAAAGGCGCATGTGTCATACTGGCAGATGATGTATATGAACCGGCAGAGGATTCGTATTTGCTGGCTGATTCTGCAATTCGCTATACAAAAAAGGGCATGTGTGTTTTAGAAATTGGTACGGGGACCGGTTTTGTATCTTCTGTCCTTCTTGCAAATATTGATGTTAAACTCACAGCCACAGATATCAACCCGCATGCTGCACTTTGTGCACGTTCAAACGGCATTGAAGTAATACGGACTGACATGTTCGATGGATTAAAGGCAAAGCCCTGTTTTGATATTATTATTTTTAATGCACCATACCTGCCTACATCCGAGAACGAAAAAATCCCAGGATGGTTAAATTATGCTTTTGACGGCGGCAGTGATGGGCATGTGGCAGTCGAGCGTTTCTTAAATGATGTATGCACATATCTTGTACCAAATGGAATGATATTGATGCTGGTTTCTTCACTTACCGGTATCAAGAATGTCATTTCAAATATGAAATTAATAGGCTTTGATGTTATTATTGCTGGCAGGAAAAAATGTTTCTTTGAGGAACTTGTTGTCCTGCTGGGAAAACGTTGCAGTTAATGATCTTGATCTTAACAATTATACAAGTATTTTTATCACCAAACAGCAATGTACATAAAAGGTGTTGGTGAACATGAGCAAGGTTTTTTTCAAATCCGTTGATGATATAGGTCCAAAACAGACGCAGATAGATCAGATAAGAGAACTGTTTCCCAAAATATCGCCTGTTAAAAAAGGCGACATCGTGGCAGTGAAAATACATCCGGGTGAGTATGGCAACACTACCCATATTCGTCCTGTGATCGTAAGGACTGTTGTTGACATGGTCAGGGAAGCCGGAGGTACTCCATTTGTGACGGAAACTACCGTCCTGTATAAAGGTATGAGACTTAACGCAGCAGATTTGTTGTGGACGGCTGAGGTAAATGGGTTTACACAGGCAAGTATGAACGCTCCTATTATTGTTGCGGATGGACTACTTGGGGATGATGGTGTTGATGTCAGGATCGGGGGCGAGGCTATTGATAATATAACTGTGGCGTCCGCTATCGCAAAAGCAGATTGCATGATCATGATATCCCATTGTAAAGGGCATCCGGGTTCCGGTTTTGGCGGCGCGATCAAGAATCTTGGTATGGGATGTCTTGATGAAGATGGAAAGACGCGTGTCCATGAGGTTGGAAAGCCATCGATAGATACTGAAAAATGTATCGGGTGTGGAGTTTGCTTTGATCAGTGCATCTGGGGTGCGCTGAAGATGAATGGCGATAAGGCGTATGTTGACAGAAATTTGTGCAAAGGTGAGCTGTCATGTCTCAAATCCTGCCCGTATGAAGCTATTGTTCCGCCTGATGATGTTGCACAACAGATGCAGATACGGCTCGGTGAGGCTGCGTTGGGACCGATAAAGGCATTGTCCGGTCGTATTGGATATATCAATTGGATATTTGATCTGACACCGGGCTGTGATTGTTTCAATTTCTCTGCACCGGTATTTTCACGGAACGTTGGCATTGTTGCCTCGTGCGATCCTGTTGCACTGGATATGGCAAGTATTGACCTGGTAGATCGCACGATGCATGAAGATGGAAAATGTGATGGTGTGCACGGCGTGTGGGGTATTGATCCGGTGATACATCTTGAGTATGCTGAGAAGGTTGGGGCTGGAAGCAGAGATTATGAACTGGTAGAATGATGTTCAGTACAACCTCAAGAAAATAATTGTTGTATCTACTTAAAAAGCAGGGTAAAATGATATTCGAATTATCTAAATCGTATTTGTATAGATGGTTTCAATAAAATCCCGATGCACAGCCCATACTGCAATATCACACACAGCAATACCGCCGCAAGCGGCGTTATGGCAAGAAGTAATACCACAAATTGCTTTATGGCTGCCCCTTTTATACGGGCTAATCCTACTGTGAGGTGCGTCAATGGTAACGTTGGGGTGTTAAGTCCAC
>JAUVKD010000009.1 GCA_030596385.1 Methanosarcinaceae archaeon
GATGAGATTTAAACAAAGTTGAGTAAATCCTGCATCACAAATAGACAGTGTTTGTAACCATTTCCGTAGCATTCTGTTTCTTTGATGTTGCAGATTAACCCCAATTTTCCAAATATGATTCCTTCAAGGAGTCCTTCATCAAAAGAGCAAAGCGTTTTACCAACAACAGGCGACGATTTGCAATCAAAGCAATTATAGACAATAATTATCAGAGGATCTGTGTCGATAATGGACATATCTCCCATATTGTGTATTTTCCAAAAATTTACTATATCCTTGAGCAAGCCATCAAGATCAGTTGAATTAAAGTTTATGGATATATTTTCCCCTATATCTGTACCAATCTTTTTAAGGATAGGTACATGATTGATGCCGTGTGCTTCAAAACCAAAGCGTATAGCATGAAAGATCAAATTCAAAAATGTATGTTCGTTATCAATAGATGAAGCAATTTGTTGTAGAATATTGTTGTAATGTTTGACGATAGGTTCCTGTGAACAAGCCATGTATTGAGAGTTCAAACGATATATCTTTTTGCGTTTGTCACAGGAGTCAGTGTACTCTTCAAGCAAATCACATGATTTAAGGTCTTTAATATGCACGGAAATCGTTGATTTTGCTTTTCCGGTATGTTTGAAAATTTCATCGAACGATTTTGGTCCAGTCCTTAAAAAATCCAAGACTTTAAGTTTGACATGACCATTTAGTGCAATAAAACCGTGGTCAGTGGAAAATAATGCAGTATGATCTCCAGCTCGTGGCATAGTAATAAATGATAAATTGCAATATATATAAATGTTCGTGAGTGACCGAATTGAATTTATTTGTAAGTTGTTGATCGTTAAAAATCCATTGTGTATATCCATATGTGGATAAAAGATTAATTGGACTCGATATGAATAAAATAATTCTGATACCAGTTGAAAACGCAGAGATTACAAGGTCTGAACTGCTCTGGAAGGGCTTAATTGACAGAAGCAGAAAGATCAAATTAATCAGGCAAAAAGGAAAAAGATTTCTGGAGATCCCGGTAGGATCTGATGTTGAAGGGTACACAGTTATTGAACAGGATGCACCTGAATATTACGAAAAATACCAGTCATTAAAAGATAGACTGGAAGGCATAATTCCATCGGATGAACTCAAATATGTTCCATCTGGCTGGCAGATGATCGGCGATATCATTATTATCAGTATACCAAAAGAAATCAACAATAAAATCACCGATATTGCAAAGACTCTTTTTGATATGTATCCACGATGCAAAAGCGTTGTTCAGGATTTCGGGATAAAGGGACAGTTCCGTAAACCAAATCGAAAGATCATTATCGGGGACAAAGTAGAAACAATCCACAAGGAGCACAAATGTCTTTTTAAGATGGATGTGACAAAAATAATGTATTCAAAGGGCAATTTGCCGGAACGGGAGCGGATGAGTGAACTTGGTAGTGAGGAGATTGTTGTGGACATGTTTGCAGGTATAGGGTATTTTTCAATCCCGATGGCAGTACATTCAAAACCCAGACAGGTTATTGCTATTGAAATAAATCCTGTGTCATATAGTTACCTTTGTGAAAATATAAGGTTAAACCATGTTGAAAACATCATAAAATCAATAAACGGGGATTGTGCAAAGGTCACACCGCAGGGTATTGCTGATCGTGTGATCATGGGATATGTCGGAGTTACGCATCACTATCTGGATCAGGGAATTCGTGCAATAAAAAAAAGCGGCGGAATTTTGCATTACCATGAGACCACGCCGGAGAGTTTATTATTTGACCGTCCCATTGCCCGTATAACGGATGCGGCGCGCTTAGCAGGGCGCAGGGTTGAAATAAAGGAGTGTCGCCGGATTAAAAAATATTCACCCGGCGTGTGGCATGTTGTTGTGGATGTTCGTATTCAGTGAACTTGTGTCTTACCAATATTGATACATGTGGTAACCATCAACCCCATTAGTAGATGGTGCGGATGGATTTAAAATATCATATTTGTATAAATGGGTTCGATAAAATCCCAATGCATAGCTCATATTGCAAGACCACGCGCAGCAATACCGCCGCAGGCGGCGTTATGACAAGAAGTTATATCGCAAATTAATAGTTGCACACAATTGTCAAACACCTTTGAAATCTATGTGTATAGACTCAGTATTAAAAATTATATGATATATTATCATCGACATAAATAATCAGATTTTCGCTATCATTATCCTGTATTGAGACTGGCTGAATAGTTGCAATTATTAATTCAAAATGAGGTCATTGCATATTGAATTTTCAGTTTTGGTGTTTTTTTGAATAGTAAACGGTTTATGGGGTAGCTGAATAGTTACTTATGCTTCATCTATAACAAGATATATCGCAGGTCTCATCGGAACCGCAAACCTTGCCTTATTCTGCGGGTCGTATTCCGGTGCATCCGCACTGTAAACTTTAACCTTGCATCCGATCTCGGATTCAAGGAAAGCAACAGCCTCTTTGAGTATTGACTCCTCATCAATATCAAAACCACAAAGCAACTCCAGAGTATCGGAATGCATCATTGTAATATCAGGCACAAGTTTCTGCACAAATTTGGGTACCTCTTTCCCATGCCGCCTCATATCAGGATTAGCCATCAAAGTTTTGATCAGTGTTCCTACATCAAGTTCGCCTTCATTTTGCATACAAACTGCAAGTTTAAACACATTTGTTTTCCATGCCGGAGATGTGTATAACACTACTTCCTTTGGTGACATCTTTGTAACCCTTATGATCTCTTCAATATCAGAAAGGGTATTAATTACCAACCCTTCTGCAAATTCCACACCAGGATCTACAAGATTCTCATCAAATTCTGGATACGAAGCAAATGAAACCAGATCATCATTGTAGTGCCCCATCGCCTCCCATATCTCCTCGCAGATATGCGGAGTGAATGGGGCGAGCAGGCGTACCCATGTATCCAGTACATCATAAAGTACCATACTGCCGCCGCGTCTTTGGTACCATTTTACATCATTGAACAGCAGGAAAAATGAATTCTGAAGCGCATTGCGTGTCAATATCAAATCAAGAGCATAGTTTGTCTCACGTATACGGTGCTGGAGTTTACTAAGCATCCAGCGATCTATAAATTTCAATTCACCGCCAATACCGGAAGTTAATCCTGAATCCACCACATGCATGCTAAAGGAATAGAATCTTTCAACTTGTTTTCTTGCAGCTTCGATGCCGCTATTTTTCCAATCCGCATCCTGGGTCTGTTCAGCGCTTGAAAGAATATACATCCTTGAAATATCTGCCCCATAATCACCCACAGCATCACTAAGCGTTAGAAGCGGACCCCTGGATTTACTCATCTTTTTACCCTCAAGTGATACAAAACCATTAATTGCAATGGCTTTTGGCCACTTGTCCTCATCAAATATCGCAACATGATGGAACAGGAAAAACAACAGGTGATTTGGAACCAGATCCTTGCCTGATGAACGCAGGTCAACAGGGTACCAATATTCAAATTCGTGCCTCATCCGGTCAATTGTACTGGCATCAACACCGCTTGCACCTGATACATCATCCACATTTCCCTTTCCAAGCAACACATAATCAAACAATTGCGGAATCAGTTGTTCGGTTGTAACGCCACTACCAACACTGTCCGTAACAAACTTTGCGATGGTATAATATGCCATATAGATTGTAGAATCACCCAAAGACTCGATCAACCAATCCTTATCGAACGGCAGTTTTGTGCCAAGTCCCTTTTTTCGGGCACATGCCTTATCCTTAAGCCAGTCCACCTTATTGTTAAACTCCACTCGAAGGTCATCCGGCAGAATTTCCATCTTTTTGATACAGCGGTAAACCTCATCTTTCCAATCAGGATCGGAATAGTTTAAGAACCATTGCCCTTTGACCATATTTACCACACATGTGGTACCGCATCTACAAACAACAGGCTCACTAAACTCATAGAACACCTCTCCGATCCCCTGCTCGATCAGATCTTGCGTAAGCACATTCTTTATTTTAGATACAGCCACACCCGCATACTTGCCGGTATTATCCTTAAGCACACCTCCATGAAACTCACGACGGTACACAATCTTAGTTGCTTCCTCTGCGCGCGGGTCATCCTGATCCTTTACCTTGAATTGTTCAACAGCCTCAACTGCCGGAAATTTCCCGAATTCCTTAACTTTGATGAGTGAGATGAACTTAATCTCGCGCAGGTTTTCAGTAATGCCAAATTCGCTCAGGTCCTTATCATAAAGATCGCGCAATGCAAGATAATCAAAAGGTGCATGCGCAGGCACGCTCATAACAATTCCGCTTCCGTTACCTGATTTCACGAACGATGCCGGCAGGGTAATTACATCGTTGCCTGTTAATGGATTTTGGACCCTGATCCCGATAATCGACTCTGATGGCACATTTTCCACAAATTCAACCGTCCTGTCCGTAAATGTAAGTTTATGATATGCATCCCTGCTTACGATCCATAATTCCTTTTTTCCATCCTGTTCAACCTTGATCTTCACATGTTCAATTTCAGGATTCACCCATAGGTTGGTAACTCCAAAAACAGTCTCAGGACGAAGTGTTGCACAAGGCAGGACAATATCACCGAACCTGAACTTGATAAATGTATAATCTACAATATTCGCACCCTCTCCATGCAGGATATCATGATCCTCTACAGGATTATTATCGTTCGGGCACCATTTAACAGGATGTGAACCCTTGCTGATCAATCCTTTATCATACAGCAGATTGAACTGCCATTCAATGAATTTCTTGTAAGGCGCATCGGTTGTGGTGAACTTTCTCCTCCAGTCAATGGAATAGCCGATCAATCGCATTGTTTTTTCAGCTTCGACCTTGAAATAGTCCACGATCTTTTCAGGAGTATTAAGTGTATTTAACACACCCGGCAAAATGCCATGGAATTTCGAATACACATCCATTGTATGGGGTTCTTTTTTCCTGATAAGTTCTGCAAGCCCCACAATTGGTGTGCCTGTAACATGGAATCCCATTGGGAAGAGCACATTATAACCCTGCATTCGTCGATATCGTGCTATAACGTCCCCTATAGTAAAAGTTCGCGTGTGTCCTGCATGCAGATTTCCGTTCAGGTATGGATAGGGAATAGTAACAAAGAACTTTTTTCTATCATCAATTTCAGGTTCAAAAACCTTTTCTCCACTCCACAATTCCTGCCATTTCTTCTCTATTGCATGTGGTTCGTAATCCTGCCGCATAGTTTCACCAAAATATAACTTATACAATATTATTTGTCAGCAAACACAGCATCCCTGATAGCTTCGATAGTCGCATCCACAACAATTGGTTTAGCACATTGATTGATAGCTATTTCAGGATCCTTTAATAGATGACCCGTAGTGACACACACAACAGTCTCATCTCTTCCAATAACACCTGCATCAACCAGTTTCTTAAGCCCTGCAATGGATGTAGCACTTGCAGGCTCAACACCAATCCCCTCAAGTTGTGCAAGGTCTTTTTGCGCCGCAAGTAATTCCTCATCAGTTACCGTTTCTGCTGTGCCGTTCGATTCACGGATCGCAATCAACGCTTTACGTGCATTTACAGGATCACCGATACGGATTGCAGTTGCAACCGTTTCCGGATTTTTCACAGGCGTTATAGCATCCGCCCCACTTTTTATAGCATTTACTATCGGGGATGCACCTTCTGTCTGTATCCCTATCATTTTCGGAACGCTGTCAGTGATACCAAGTTTCATGAATTCTTTGAAACCTTTGTATATGGCTGTAATATTTCCCGCATTTCCAACAGGCAATACAACCCTGTCAGGAACCCGAATTCCAAGCTGGTCTATAATCTCAAAACCAATTGTCTTTTGCCCCTCAAGCCTGTACGGGTTTATGGAATTCAGTAAATAGAATTTTTCTTCATCACACAGTTTTCGAACAAGTACAAGCGCATCATCGAAATTGCCACGAATGCTCAACACCTTTCCACCATGCATTAATGCCTGTGCAACTTTTCCAAGTGCAACTTTTCCTTCAGGCAACAGCACAACTGCAGGAATGCCTGCTTTTGCACCGTATATTGCCAGCGATGCAGACGTGTTTCCAGTAGATGCACATGCAATGGTTTTCATGCCAAGTTCAAGAGCCCTGGATACACCGACAGTCATCCCCCTGTCCTTGAAAGAACCTGTCGGATTTAGACCTTCATGCTTGACATAAAGTTCTTTGATACCTATCTTATCTGCAAGCCGATCGCATTTATAGAGTGGCGTCCCACCTTCCTTTATTGATACTGGTTCCCTCTCAACCGGAAGAAGTTTGCTGTATTTCCAGACAGATGGGGGTACATTTTTAATATCATCCATGTTAAATCCGATAGATTTGTAATCATAGATCACGTCAAGCAGCCCACCGCATTCACATGTATAGACTACATCTGTTTTTGAATATTTCCTGCCGCATTCGATACATTTTAAGTGGTACATTGAAAATCTCCCGATGTGTTGTGCTTTTATGTATGATGAATCTAGTAATAAGCGATAATATAGATAAGTTACTCGGACTTAAAGACTGCCCTTTGTCTAAAGACAATTGCATTTGTTGTGGACACAATATAGTTTTTGTGGCATAGCCATTCCAGCACTTTGTACAAATAATGTGAAACTGTATAAATGCATTCTGAAAATATTATACTTTGATAATCTTGATTTCCGCCGCCGATTAGTAATCTAGTGGGGGACAGATATCGGTTTTTACGTCTCGTCTCCTGAGTGCGCTATCTTTAAATATTATCCAGAGAATACTCGGAGAATACTCACAGAGCATGGATGTTACACAATGAGCGCAATATTATTACTTAGCAGCGGTCTGGATTCAGTCGCAGCATTATCACTTGCAAAAGAACAGGTTGACGTAGAATTAGCCATAACATTTGATTACGGGCAGCGTTCAGCCCGGCGTGAGATCGAGTATGCAAAAGTGATATGTAATCATTTTGAAATTGAACATGAGATAATCCCTCTCGATTGGCTTGGCAAGATCACCAATACATCACTGGTAAGCAAGGATGTAGATGTCCCGAAACTCACGCTCAAGGATATATCGGACAGCGCCACACCTGAAATTACACAGGAATCCGCAAAAAATGTATGGGTTCCAAATCGCAATGGTGTAATGATAAACATTGCTGCAAGTTTTGCCGAGAGTCTTGAATGCGGGTTTATTATTGTTGGATTCAATGGCGAAGAAGCTGCAACATTCCCTGATAACTCGTTTGAATATGTACAGACACTGGACAGGTGCTTATCATATTCAACCCGGAATGGTGTAAAAGTATTTGCACCCCTTATTCAATTTGATAAAAACGCAATTGTCATAGAAGCAATGCGAGCAGGCGCGCCGCTTGAGTGGAGCTGGAGCTGTTACCACGGCGGGGATGCACCTTGCGATGTGTGTGAAAGTTGTGTAAGACGGGCGCGCGGGTTTGCTGAAGCAGGAATAGAAGATCCGCTTCTTGTGAGATTACGAAATACGGAGTGAAATAATGAAATGTATTCTTTTTAATGAAAAAACGGACTACGACGGCAGCCAGATCGCCTCACTATGGGGATACAACATTGCAGGTGTGCAGGATGATTCCATCATCGCTTTTCGGGGCGCATGTGATGTGAAGATTGAACATATGATCGATCTTGAAGATAAAAAGGCTAATGAATCAATTATTTCTCCTGATATGCTTCATTTCATAATTGAGCATTTTGACTCAACGGATCTAAAACTTGTCTATGCAAGACAGCGTTTTTTTACGTTAATTGTTTTCGAAATACTGACTGCGCGGGGAGTGAACGTCAGGCGCGCGGGGGACGACCTGTTCACAAGCGACAATAAACTTACAGTGTCTATTGCCAGTACATCGGCTGTATCACAAAAAATACATTTTGGAATAAATGTTGTACACGATTATTATGGAAACCTTTATGATATCGGGATAAGCGGAGATGAGGTCGTTGAATTTATGCGCACGATTGCAGAACGCTACACCCTGGAATTTGAGGATATCGAGAAAGACATGCGCAAATCCAGGCCACTGGATGTGATCTGATGTTTGCTTCGGTGAGCGAGATATTCTCCTCGGTTCAGGGTGAGGGACCATATGTCGGTGTCAGGCAGGCATTTTTGCGTTTTGTCGGATGCAATCTGAACTGTTCTTACTGTGACACGCCGCGCGAGGATGTGGAATACTGCCGTTTTGAAAACAATGCCGGATCCGGTACGTTTGAAGAGTTGCCTAATCCGCTTACTGTGAATCTGGTTGAAGAAATACTAAAACACTTCAAGCACATTCATTCGATCTCACTCACAGGCGGCGAACCGCTGTTGCACGCTGATTTTATCAATCAGATACAAACACCTGTGCCACTTTATCTTGAATCTAATATGACACTGCCGCAGAAGGCTAAAAGTGTCAGAGACAATATCTCATATGTCTCAGGAGATGTTAAACTCACAAATGAGTTCAAGAGTGAGGATTTTGAATCACATCTCGACAGAACGATCGAGTGTTTCAGGGTGCTTAAGACAACAAAAACAAGGGATTGCTTTTGCAAGATCGTTGTAACAAATGATATTGATCCGGATGATGTGTTTGGTGTTGTCGGCGCAATATCGAACTATATATCATGTGTGGTGCTCCAACCTGTTACCCATGGTGTATCTACAAGCACAAGTATAAAACTTGTAAAACCTATGCCGGTGCATTCCTTAATGGAGTTACAAAAAAACCTGCTTGATGTAATAGACACGCGAATAATACCACAGACCCACAAGATATGGGGGTGCTTATAATGACAAAAATGAAACTTGGAATAATTGAATATATCGATAGTGCACATTACCTTCCGGAACACGAGACATGCGGAATTGTACATGGACACACATATAAAGTTGAGATCGTGATTGAAGGTGAGAAAAAAGAGAGTGGGATGGTTATTGATTTCTATGACCTCAAGACTATAATAAAAGATGTTTTGAAGAAATATGATCATAAAATGCTAAATGATATTCTTCCTTACCCGAGTGCCGAAAATGTCTGTGAGGATATCCATGCCAGACTTTCAACAAGACTTGAGTTCCCGCTTTCTGTCAGGATATGGGAAGGACATGGAAAGTGGTGTGAGGTGAGTTCTATTTAATTATTGGTATTTGTATAGCTGCGTAAATTTTATTGTTTTATCTGAAACTAAAGCTAAAAACCAATACAAACGCCGCAGGCGGAGGATTCCCACACCACTGACGCGAACGAGATGGGCGTTTTCGCAGCATTTCAACTTATAAAATAAATGAAGGACATCGCAGCATAGCGTTTTTCACATGGCAATGTTATTAAAAATGTTCCGTTTTGTTTAACCGATTTAGATATACGTATA
>JAUVKD010000190.1 GCA_030596385.1 Methanosarcinaceae archaeon
AATGATTGTGAGAACGAACAGGTTATTTTTGGAAGCGCAAGTCGCAAGGTCACATGTGTGGTATGCGGCAGGACACTTGCAGAACCAACTGGTGGCAAATCCACGATCACAACACATATTCTTGAAGTACTCGAATGATCAATTTTATACAAAAGTGATGCGTGATGAAGGATAACAACAATTGGCCGGAAACAGGTGATTTTGTAGTATGTACTGTCAATAATGTCACCGATTTCGGTGCTTACACCAGACTTGAGGAATTTGGCGGTAAAGAAGGTTTTATACACATATCTGAAATTAAGGCAGGATGGGTAAAATACGTAAGAGATCATGTTCGCGAAGGACAGAAGATCGTATGTAAGGTACTAAATGTTGATTCGTCACGTCGTCATATTGACCTTTCCTTAAAGGATGTCAATGCCCACCAAAAACGCGCAAAGATACAGGACTGGAAGAACGAACAAAAGGGTACTAAATGGTTGCAGTTTGTTGCTGATGAAACAAAGACAGATAATAAAACAATGCAAAAAGCCTATGATACAATACTTGATAAATTCGGAAGTGTGTATTTAGCCTTTGAAGATGCTGCAATGAATGGTATCGATTCATTCACAAATATCGATATCAGCGATAAAGTGGTTCTAAGTATTGTAAATATCGCACAGGACAACATAAAACTTCCATTTGTTGATATTGCAGGTTACGTTGACCTTACATCTAACAAACCAAATGGTATTGAGATCATTAAAAAAGCACTTAAGGCTGCAAGTAAAGTGAAAAAAGATGAGGTCAAGGTCGATATCAGTTATATAGGTGCACCAAGATATCGCATAAAGGTCATTTCACCGGATTACAAGACAGCAGAAGGTATTTTGAAAAAATCCGCAAAGGCTGCGATTGATTCTATTGAAAAAGCGGAAGGTAAAGGTACATTCTACAGGCATATTGAATCTGTCAAGGCGTGATGATTTATTGGGACTTAAAATTCGCAGATGTGTACAGTGTAAGAGATATACAATGGCAGAATTTTGTCAGAAGTGCGGAGGCATGGCTATAAGCCCAAAGCCAGCACGTTTTTCTCCACTTGATCCTTACGGGAAATATCGCAGATTAGCTAAAAGAAAAGGAATAGAACATGCAGGAAAATAAGGTTATCCGCTTAAAAGAGGTTGATTTAAGCAATCCGATATTGCTGGTTGGACTTCCGGGAGTCGGTCATGTTGGGAAACTTGTTGTTGAACATCTTATCGAAGAACTGGATGGTGAGAAAATAATAGAGATATATTCACCTCATTTTCCACCACAGGTGTTGGTCAACGAGGATAGTACTATAAAACTTGTAAATAATGAGATATTTGCCTGCAAGGCAAATGACATTGATATTCTTATTTTAACAGGAGATCACCAGAGTGCAAGCACTGAAGGACATTATGAACTCGGTGACCTGTATCTTGATCTGGCTGAAGAGTTCGGTGTTTCGAGGATATATACACTTGGAGGATTTCCGACAGGCCAGTTGACCCATACAGATGAAGTAATCGGTGCGGCTAATAACCCTGCCTTGATCAAGGAAATGGAACAGCACGGGATTGAATTCAAGGAGAATGAACCTGGTGGAGGAATTGTCGGAGCATCTGGTTTGTTGCTTGGTCTGAGTCAATTTCGGAAACTGGATGCAATGTGTCTTATGGGTTTCACGTCCGGCTATCTGGTTGATCCTAAAAGTGCTCAGTTTTTGCTTGGTGTTCTCAGCAAGATCATTGATATTGAGATCGATGTAACTCCACTTGAGGAACGTGCAAAAGAGATGGAAAAGATTGCTGCACAGTTTGCTGAAATGGAACAACAACAGCAAGGACAGCATCAGTTTATGCCGGATACCGTATCAAACGACGACGACCTGCGGTATATCGGATAAGTGTTTTTATGCAAATCAATGCCGATCTGCATGTTCATTCCAAGTATTCTATGGCATCATCTCCGAGGATGGAGCTGCCAACAATCGCAGTTGAGGCTGCAAAGAAAGGGATTGATCTTGTAGGTACGGGCGATTGCATTCATCCGAAGTGGCTTCTGGATATTAAACAGGCGGCTGTTGATGATGAAACGATCCGGATCAATGATACTGATTTTGTACTGACAACCGAGATCGAAGATAAAAACAGGGTTCATCACTTGCTGATATTGCCTTCAATATCAAAGGCCGAGGAATTAGCAGAAGTGGTGGGAAAATATGGAAACCTTGAAGCAGATGGTCGTCCGACCATCAAACTTAATGGGGTTGGTATCGCAGAAGCTGCAAAGGATGTCGGTGCACTGGTGGGTCCCTGCCATGCATTCACACCATGGACCGCGTTGTATGCGGCACATGGTTCCTTGAGAGACTGTTATGGAGATATGACGGATTATGTTTCTTTTGTTGAACTTGGGCTTAGTGCGGATAGCGATTATGCCGACCGCATCAAGGAATTGCAAAGATTGACATTCCTTACGAATTCTGATGCACATTCACCATGGGCAAATAAACTTGCACGCGAATTTACGCGGTTTGAAGTCCCGGATGTTACATTTGACGGGTTGAAAAAAGCAATCCTTCGTGAAGGCGGATATAATGCCAAGCTCAATGTTGGTTTTTATCCGCAGGAAGGAAAATACAATAAATCGGCATGTATCAAGTGTTTTACGAATTATACACTTGATGAATGCCTGGCAGGTAACTGGCGCTGTTCCTGTGGCGGTCGTATCAAGAAAGGGGTATATGACCGCATAAATGAACTTGCTGATTTTGATAAGCCAGTGCATCCCGATTACCGCCCTGATTACGTGCATATCATCCCGCTTGTGGAAATTATCATGATGGCTGTCGGGCATTCAAGTATCAATACGAAAGGTGTCCAGACTCCATGGAATGCACTTGTTGAGCAGTTTGGTAGTGAGGTAACTGTACTTCTTGAAGCTAACACTGATGAGCTGGGAATTGTAGATACAAAGATCGTTGATGCGATTCTTGCATTCCGGCACAATAAAGTTATTCTCCATCCCGGCGGCGGCGGAAAGTATGGCTGGATAGAATTACCGCAAAGTGATAAGTCTAAATCCGGAGCTAAAATAAATGCACAAAAACAAAAGTCGCTGATGGATTTTTAGATTATAGGTTTTGAACCGATCCTATTTTATACATATACTCGCAGTGGATTTCTTTAAGACA
>JAUVKD010000032.1 GCA_030596385.1 Methanosarcinaceae archaeon
ATGGCCACCACAGTAATTAGCCCTCACTCCATCTATGGAATGGGATTAGCCATGCAACAAACAGAATACGAAGACCTTGTTTACAAAGGACCTTGGGTCCGAAGCGCACAACAAAGACTATTTCAAACACTTGAGAACGATTATGGGTTCCCAAAGGCAACATGCAGATCACTGGTAAACCTGATGTGGGATTTCCTAAATGAAATATATGGTGAGAAACTTCATGAAGGTCAGATAACATTCCCTGCCGCCTCTGCAAGTGAATCTCCGGGAAAAAGCGTCAAAGAACTCACATCTGTTCCTGTTCATCTCACATTGCATGACAGAAACGACTTGCAGATACTCACAACTGACGGAATTTCCGGTCTGAGGAAAAAAAAGATACTTCGATTAGCCAGTGAAGCACGTGACCAAAGTGGTCTGCTCACTCAAGAAGATCTAGCAGTTCTTCTCTGCAGCTCACGAAGAACGATCAGGCGAGATATCAAGGCACTAAAGGAGATGAATATCAATGTTCCAACAAGAGGAACCATTCAGGATATTGGACCTGGAGTATCTCACAAAACCAAGATCGTGAAGATGTGGCTGGACGGGTATGAATATACGGATATCGAAAGAAGAACAGGTCATTCCGGGACATCTGTTCAGAGATATCTGTCAGGATTCTCAAAAGTAGTGAGGTTCCACCTTCGGGATTATTATTCACAAGAAATCCGAGAACTGACAGACATGTCTGAGAGATTAGTCAAGGAATATCTTACCCTATATGAAGAATACAAGGGGAAACCAGAAACAAAAGCCAGATTTGAACAGATATTATCTGCTGATTCCGGTATGAAAAAAAATCATATCCAATTGAAACCGAGGGGAAGGGGTGTGAACTGATGATCGATCAAAATACAGTTCGAATGGAAAGAAAATACAATAGTTTTACCAATGCTGTGAAACTTATGCTAACGCGAGAATACAAGTTCCTTGGTGGCGATAAAATTCAGGATATGTTCATCAAGGACCTTCTGGATGAGTTCAATAATCATCACAAAGATGATTGGAAACTGAATGCAGGCCAGACCGTATGGTGGGCAGTTCATAAGAATGAGAAACCAAGCAGGAATAAGAATATACAGAACACGAAAATGGTTCCTGTGATACTTTCTGTGGCTTCGATAGAGGATTTGAATCTCAGGTTAGAGGGGTATTCTGCAAAGGAGATACGAAGATACAAGGTTGCCAGAGTTTTGAAGGAAGCCTATGAACAGGATGGAGTATTGATCCAAGCCGATGTTAGCCAGTTGCTCGGTGTGAGTGCTGGTACAATCTCGAAGGATATTCGGGAATATCAGATAGAGCATGAAGAAATCTTGCCGTATAGAGGTACAATCCATGATATCGGACCTACATTAACTCACAAGAAGATTATTCTCAAACAATTTCTTCGAAATGTTCCAACTCCTGAGATTGCAAGACGGACTTCTCACAGTGAGAAGGCATGTGACAGGTATATCAAATCGTTTAAGAAGGTTAGAAAGTTAAGTGAGGAGGGACTGCCGGTGGAAAACATTGCGGCTGATCTTGATATGAGTAAGAGTCTTGTGAAGGAATATGTTGAGATTATAGAGGATGAGATGAATAAAGGAGGGAAAATATGATAAGTCAAGAAGGATATGATATTGGGGTAGGGGCCATTAGTCACTATTTTTGATGATGATGGTACTGAGTATGAAAAACTTGGGAATATTATTTTAGAAAAAGTCGAATTTGTGTCATAAGACCCACTGAAATTCACTCACCGTCCAATTTTTGAAGAGAATGATGGACTGTTTATCCTTAAATCTTCAAAAAGCAGAGGAACTCTTAATGTAAATCTGTTGACAATCCCAATCAGTTTAGAAGAACAGATTGCAAATCAATTCATTGGAATTAAGTATCAACATGACCATAAGATATTAGAGAATGGTCCGCACTATGCCATTGATTTTATAGCAAACAAATATTACAGTGATGACAAGGAAAAATTGGTTCGGGATGCATCTGCATTTCTTAAAAACGAAATATGGGTAAAAGAGATTGTAAATTTCATTTGTTAATTTTGTATTGTGTTTCAGAAAATAGACTATCTGGAATACTACTTTTTTTGCACTTCTTAACTTAACAAATTGTCATGCTTTTGACCTTAATAATGGATTTATATATAAACCTTTAATATGAATGAAAACGAAATGGTATAAGTCATGGTAATTAGTAAAAAATAGGTCAATGCGAAGCAAAAATGACATTTCTTTAACACTATTTTAACATAATCATTTAATGGATATTTTGAAAATATCAAATTAGAAATAATAATTTAAATTATAGTCAAAATCGCATATATAACATTTTCACGGAGAAATATCACAAATGAGTGACAAACAGGCTTACGATGCAACACGTATTCAGGTTCTTGAAGGTCTCGAAGCTGTACGCAAGCGTCCAAGTATGTATATTGGCAATGTCGATAACCGGGGACTTCATCATCTGGTATATGAAGTAGTTGATAACAGTATCGATGAAGCACTTGCCGGATATTGTACATCTATCGATGTAGATATAAACGCTGACGGCAGCATAATGGTGGAGGATAATGGCAGGGGGGTCCCGGTCGATACACATCCTAAATACAACAAATCCGCACTTGAAGTCGTCATGACGATCCTTCACGCAGGCGGTAAGTTCGATAAGGGCAGTTACAAAGTATCAGGTGGATTACATGGTGTCGGTGTCTCTGTTGTCAATGCACTCTCCGAGTGGATGATAGTAGAGGTCAAACGCGACGGTAAATTGTATCATCAGAAATACCTGCGAGGGGTTCCTGAAGAAGATGTGACTGTGATCGGTGAAAGCGAAGGCACGGGAACAAAATGTATTTTCAGGCCCGATGCAAGGATATTCGAAACTACTGATTTCAAGTACGATTCACTCTCAACAAGACTTCGTGAACTTGCATTCTTAAACCGTGGTATAAAGATTGCCCTGACGGATAAAAGAACACCGGACCAGGAACATGAGATATTCGAATACAGCGGCGGAATTGTGTCATTTGTAGAATATCTTAATCAGAATCGAACAGCGCTTCATGACAAACCTATCTATTTCGAAAGGGAAAAAGAGGACACCTCTGTTGAGATCGCAATGCAGTACACTGATAGTTATTCTGAGTACGTATACTCATTTGCCAACAACATAAACACGCATGAAGGGGGAACGCACGTTATCGGTTTTAAGACTGCACTCACACGTGTTGCAAATGATTACATCAAGCGTAACAATCTCGAAAAAGGTGATGTCAAACTTTCAGGTGATGATATACGTGAAGGGCTTACCGGTATTATCAGTGTAAAAGTAATGGAACCGCAATTCGAGGGTCAGACAAAAACCAAACTCGGTAACAGTAATGTGAAAGGTATTGTGGAGTCAATGGTATCCGAGGGGCTTGCCGAGTTCCTTGAAGAGAATCCGAAAGTTGCAGTTGCAATACTCGAAAAAGCGCTCAATGCAAAACGTGCGAGGGAAGCCGCCAAAAAAGCACGCGAACTCACACGCAGGAAAAGTGTGCTAGATGTCGGCACATTGCCTGGGAAACTTGCGGACTGCTCTGAAAAAGATCCATCGCTATGCGAGGTGTATCTTGTAGAAGGAGATTCAGCAGGTGGTTCAGCAAAACAGGGACGCGATCGTAGTATACAGGCAATATTACCATTCAGGGGCAAGATCATAAACGTGGAAAAGGCACGTCTTGCAAAAGTATTGAAAAACAACGAAATCCTGTCTTTTATTACAGCTCTTGGCACTGGTATCGGTGATGAGATGGATGTATCAAAGGCAAGATATCACAGGGTCATAATCATGACAGATGCCGATGTAGATGGGGCACATATCAGGACGCTCATAATGACGTTTATCTTTAGGTACATGAGACCCCTGATCGAAGCAGGATATATCTATATTGCGCAGCCTCCGCTCTACCGCATCAAGAAAGGAAAAGCGGAGCACTATGTGTATTCGGATAATGAACTCTCCGCAAAACTAAAAGAGGTAGGCGATAAAGGCACAATGATCCAGCGCTACAAAGGTCTCGGAGAAATGAATCCCGAGCAATTGTGGGAGACCACCATGAACCCGGAAACAAGGACACTTCTACAGGTTACTATGGAAGATGTTATCGCTGCGGATGAGATATTCACAATCCTGATGGGTGATCAGGTCGAACCAAGACGCAAGTTTATTGAAAAGCATGCAAAAGAAGTGGTTAACCTGGACGTGTGAGGTGAGAAGAGATGGCAGATATTATTAATAACGATACGGCTGATACTGGTGAAAATGAACAACAAACGTTCAACATCCAGGCTACGGATACCGGAGAAAGGATCGTACCTGTTTTAATTGAAGATGAAATGAAAAACTCATACATCGATTATGCAATGAGTGTGATTATCGGGCGTGCGCTTCCGGATGCGCGTGACGGGCTAAAACCTGTGCACCGCAGAGTCCTGTATTCCATGAAGGAATCAGGTATCACATTTGATAAAGCTTACAAAAAATCCGCACGTGTAGTGGGAGACGTAATGGGTAAATACCACCCACACGGCGATGCAGCTGTTTATGATACAATTGTCAGGATGGTGCAAGTTTTTTCATTGAGACATCCTCTAATTGACGGTCAGGGTAATTTTGGTTCGATAGATGGAGATTCCGCAGCAGCGATGCGATATACCGAAGTTCGTATGGACAAGATATCAAACGAGATGCTTGCGGACCTTGACAAGGAAACCGTATTGTTCCAGCCAAACTATGACGGGTCACTTAAGGAACCCACAGTGCTTCCGGCAAAACTTCCAAATCTTCTTGTCAACGGTTCAACAGGTATTGCAGTTGGAATGGCAACCAACATGGCGCCGCACAATTTAGGCGAAGTTATTGACGCTACTCTGATGCTGATCGATAATCCTGATGTAACTATACCAGAACTTATGACCGTTATAATGGGACCGGATTTCCCGACCGCTGCTGTGATACTTGGTACACAGGGTATCAAGGATGCGTTTGAGACGGGACGCGGAAAGATTCGATTACGTGCCGTTTCCGCGATAGAGGAGATGAAACACGACAAACACAGGATCGTTGTTACAGAACTTCCATATCAGGTCAACAAGGCAAGACTTATCGAAAACATCGCGGCACTGGTTCGTGAAAAGAAGATCATTGGGGTTTCCGATATCCGCGATGAATCAGACCGTGATGGGATTCGTGTTGTGATCGAACTTACACGCACAACAAATCCTGATGTAGTGTTAAACCAGTTGCATAAGCATACCGCAATGGAAACCACATTCGGTATCATCAATCTTGCATTGGTCGATAATATACCAAGGGTACTGAACCTTCGTGATATTTTACAGATATACCTGAAACACAGAATAGAGATCATCCAGAAACGCAGCCAGTTCGATCTGAAAAAAGCAGAGGACAGGGCACATATTCTCAATGGTTTGAAGATCGCACTTGATCACATCGATGAGGTCATTGCGCTTATTCGTGCCTCAAAGACTGTTGATGAAGCAAAGGCCAGCCTGATTGAAAAGTTCGGGCTGGATGAGATACAGGCAAAAGCCATTCTTGATATGCGCCTGCAGCGTTTGACAGGACTTGAGCGCCAGAAGATAGATGATGAGTATGATGAACTTATTAAGGTTATTGCAGGATTAAAAGCGATCATTGCAAGTGATTCCCGCAAGTATGGAATTATAAGGGAAGAACTCACATGGTTACGTGACACATTTGCGGATGCCAGAAGGACAACGATCAAGGTATCGCACGATGATGTTACAAATGAAGACCTTATTCCTGTAGAAGAAGTTGCAGTCACTGTGACAAATAGCGGTTATATCAAACGACTGCCTGTTGATACATACAAGCAGCAGCACCGTGGTGGCAAAGGAGTTATTGGAATGGACACAAAGGAGGAAGACTTTGTCGAAGATATCTTTATTGCATCCACTCATGATTATTTGCTGTGCTTTACGAACAAGGGCAGGATACACTGGCGAAAGGTGTATGACATTCCTGCTTCGAGCAGGCAATCACGCGGAAAGGCTATTGTGAACTTCCTTGAACTTGAGAGTGATGAATCTGTTACTGCAATGATCCCTGTTAGTAAGTTTGAGGATGGCAAGTACCTGTTAATGGGTACTAAATCAGGTACTGTTAAAAAGAGTGCACTATCCGATTTCAGTAATCCGAGAAAAGGTGGAATTATTGCAATAACCTTGCTGGATAATGATGAACTTGTGAATGTCGCTATGACAGATGGGTCCAGAGAAGTTGTGATGGTTTCAAAACACGGGAAAGCCATCCGGTTTGCTGAATTAGATGTGCGTCCCATGGGCAGGAGTGCACGCGGGGTAAGAGGTATGAGGCTTGAAGAGAGCGATGCTGTTGTTAGCATGGACATAGTGGACGAGAATGCAGACCTTTTAACTATCACTGAGAACGGGTTTGGGAAACGTACCAAATTTGAAGAATACCGCACAATGCATCGGGGCGGACGCGGTGTTATTACGATCGTCACAAGCCTTCGCAATGGTCCTGTGGTGAATGTTAAGGCTGTTGAAGAGAATGAAGAAGTGATACTCACCAGTTCAGATGGTATCATCATACGGATACCTGTGATGGACATTCGCGTTCAGGGCAGGAACACACAGGGCGTTAAGATCATGAATGTAAAGTCAGGTGATGCCGTTGTTGGAGTTGCGAGGATACAGATAGGGAAATAAGAATTAAGATAGATGTGGTGGAAGTAAACGCTTTTAACTGTTGGCCCTTATTTAGTAGATTTAAGATGGAACAGGGTATTGCAAGACTGTTTGCTTTACAATTATGAGTGTGGTATGGTATAGTATACTAATCGATGACAGACAGTAAAAAGATAAGGATGATTACAATGGAACTTGAGAAATTACGACATGGTACTGAGTTGATTAAACGCGGCTTTGCAAAGATGCAAAAAGGCGGTGTTATTATGGATGTTACAAACCCCGAACAGGCAAAGATCGCGGAGGATGCAGGTGCTGTTGCGGTCATGGCACTTCAGGCCGTACCTTCCGATATCAGGAAAGAAGGTGGGGTCGCAAGGATGGCTGATCCGTTCATGGTGGCTGAGATCATTGAAACTGTAACTATCCCTGTTATGGCAAAGGCACGTATCGGTCATTTTGTTGAGGCTGAAATATTGCAAGCACTTGGTGCCGATATGATCGATGAGTCAGAGGTGTTGACACCTGCTGATAATTATTTCCACATCGATAAGACAGAGTTTACGGTGCCGTTTGTTTGTGGTGCAAGGAATCTGGGCGAGGCTCTTCGGAGGATCAATGAAGGTGCTGCCATGATACCCACAAAAGGCGAAGCAGGTACCGGAGATGTCAGCGAGGCTGTGCGCCATATGAAACAAATAATGGGTGAGATACGGGAACTTGCAGGCAAGAATAAGGAAGAATTGATCATGGTTGCCCGCGATATTGAAGCACCTATTGAACTTGTGCTTGATACTGCACAGAGACAGCGCATTCCTGTGGTCAACTTCGCTGCGGGTGGAATTGCAACACCTGCGGATGCAGCACTTATGATGCGCCTTGGTGCGGATGGCGTGTTCGTTGGATCGGGAATTTTCAAGGCTGAGAAACCTGAGGTTATGGCAA
>JAUVKD010000097.1 GCA_030596385.1 Methanosarcinaceae archaeon
ATATTCAATCCTCATAGATTGATTATGAGGGTCATATCTAATATATCTTACGACATTATACTGTTGACATGACACTAGCAATAGAGTCAAAACCGGCATATCGGGTTTTGACGAACTCTGTGGAGGAGGACTCATCCGTGACAATACATATTTGATATCAGGTACATCCGGTGCCGGAAAAACCAATTTCTCCATCCAATTCATCTACAACGGCATTGTTGACTAGGGAGAAAACGGCATCATAGTCGCAACTGAAGAACGACCAGATCAGATTAGGGAAAACGTATTACGATTCGGATGGGACCTACAGAAACTCGAAGATGAAGGCAAACTTGCCATCATCGATGCATGTTCAACAAAAATAGGAATACCATCACAAGAAAAATACGTAGACGTGCGCCCATTCGACATGCGCTCCATGATGGACCAGATAATTGCGGCACAAGAAGACATCAATGCCAAACGAGCACTTATCGACTCATCCACATCCATAGGATTTAACCTCCAAGACCCCGCAAAGATCAGAGTCGAACTGCTCAAACTCAGCACAACACTCGAAGTACTCGGACTCACATCAATGATGACATGTGAAATTACTGATGACACCCAACAATCAAGGTTCGGTGTTGAGAATTTTGTCACGGAAGGAACAGTTGTTCTTTACTACAAACGCCATGAGAACGTGCGTATGCGCAGCATGGAAATATACAAAATGCGAGGATCAGACCACAGCAAAAAAATTCATCCGTATGACATCACACCAAACGGATTCGTAATTCATCCACACGAAGAAGTTTATTCAATGTTCTGATATATATGTTGTGAAATGCCTACACTTTTTTTAAAGATATATGATATTGCAGACTGAATTGTCTGCACACACAAAATTTACAATTCCTACATAAAAGAATATATCACAGATCAGGATATGCTTCTTCTTCCCCACATTCAACACACTTATAAATCACAAGCTGGCGTCCAAATTGATCATGTCGTTTCATAGTAGGAAATCGCCATCTATTCATTTTTCCCCCACATAACTTGCACCTATAGTTCATGCTTGATCACCACATTTTATCGATTAGATACTTTTACTATTGAATGCTTTAGTAAATATATTTAACCCAAACTTCACATAACGCTCCCTGATAAAATTAAAGAGAGTGCCATGAACATTCATCAACACCCAATTCCATTAATGCTTGCCCACATATACCAAAATGATGGTCATACAAGATCCACCCAAATCTCCTTGCCGTTTACAACATCATCTTCACTGATTGAAACCTCCACTACAACATCACTTTTTTCAGTTCCAATTAAATATGGAGTAACTGCTCTAGTATCATATGGCACGTCCACAGTAGAATAAGATACTGTCAATTCATACCACCCAGTTTCATTTGCAATAGCAATATTGTGATATTCAAACACTCTCCCACGATTTGATATAACATTTGTTACTGCATATACAGTTTGATGCGGTGCCGCAAATCCGGTAATTTTTGCACCCTCTACAAATTCGAATATCTTAACGTATTTAACTTCAGGATTTTGTGTTTTTGTAGTACTGGACTCATAGATCAATCGTAAATTCCCAAGCATGTCTCCATCAAAAACATGCAATTTAGTCAATACAGTATTCCTGAACCGGTCATTTTCGACTATCAAGGTTTTTGTGCCCAACTCCATCTTAGTGGCCGGATTCGTATAATAACTTAGATAGTCCTCCCCTGCAAGTTGCACTATGTTTCTAAACTTTCCCTTCACCATATTTATATCCGTGACCACATACCTGACATTTCGTGCCTCCAGTATTATATTTGCATCACTTTCATCCGTACTGAGGAAAAAACGTGCCGCATCACCCACGCCAGCCTGAAAATTGTTTGTAACCACTGGACGATGACTCAAGTACACGATCCAATTTCCATAATCCCACCAACTCATTACACCATACTCTGGCTTTTCGACAGGGTTTAAATAATACGATGTTTGCGGCGTATTCGACTCAAGCCATATAAGCGATTCCTGCCAATCCGAGGGCACAACAGATGGATTATTTACCACAGATACACTTTGAGCAACAGCAGGAAAGATCAGAATGCATAGAACAAACACTATGGATGCAATCTGCCAATTTTTCTGCTTTTGCCCGGCATTTGCAACCATGCCAAGAATACCAAGTTTTGAGACTCCAGGAAATACCATTATGAAATATCCAGTTAATATTGAGACATTTATTGAGAACAAATATGTAAAACGTCTCTGTGACAACATGAGAAATCCGACAACCATAGTCCAGACTACAAAAAAAACTGCTTCTGGTGTGCAATATCCCTTAATCGTATTCCGAACCATAAAACTGAACCCTGTAAAAGCTGTCAGGAACAATAAAGTAAAACTTCCCAAAAGCGGAACAAGCGTAAATTCACCATCCGGATTGTGAAACAGAGGCTGAGCCTCCACAATTGTCCCAAGGATATCCCCGCCACCACCAAGATATACCAGTGCAGAAAGCATATTGTGATAAAACTCGGATGAAAACATGCTAAGTGCAGTAGTTCCCCCTGCAACCAATACTACAACTGAAGCAGGATAATACCACCATTTAAACTTTTTTAAATATACAATATGGGACAGAGAACCAAGTATCACAAAAAACACCAAAAGAAATGTGATATAAAACACATGGAACCATGAAAGAAAACCCGCACTCACTTCAAACCCAGGGCGAATTGATGCTATACAAACGGGTGCAACCAATATCAGCGTTGTAAGATATGTGGTGATGCCGCTTGTTATCAAGTATTGTGATGACCTGTTCTCTTTTAGATCAAGTGTGAACTGAACAATTGCATACAGACCTATCAGCCCGATGAATATCGGCGAACCCAGCCATGTGAATACAGATAGTGACAAAACAATGCCGGAACATATTGCATAGATGAGTGGTTTTGCCACAGTTCTATTTAATACTCTTTTTATGTCTGAAATCGATAGATCCACCACCCGGGCATGCTTTAAAGATAGCATGAAAAAAGCAAATGCTGTTGTTGAAAATAGTATTTCAGCCACATGGTGGTCGACTGCACCGACACGCGAAACCGATACATGCACAGGCAATAATGCAAGCACTCCCGCACTAAATAAAGCTGTCCTTTTTTCAAAGATCGTTGATGCTACAACATATACCGGAATTAGTGTGAGCACACCCAGAAAAAACGGCAAAAGCGCACCTGCAACTTCAATTGTATGAATGTCAGGACTGCCCCCCCCGAGAATCAGGGCAAGAAATGCTGCCATCAGATCGTACAGCGGAGGCCAGCCCAATTCAAAACCAAAAGGGTAATTGAGATATGAATCAAATGTAAGATAATTTGGAAAATTGTAAGTCGCATCAATGATACGCCTCATATGATAGAATGAGTCATATCCAATAAATGATACCTTGCCATTTGCAAATATAACAAGTGATGAAAATATCCTGATAATTAAAGCAACCAAAATTATGGCTGGAAATGCTAAATTGTTGGTGATAATTAACTTCCGTTTTAACATTATTTATTTCCTCTGGGACATATGATTGATTGTATCATTATGGCCTTATATAAAAGAATACTATTTGTATATCAAATTTATGTGAAGCATGATAATTGATAAGAAAGGTAGATGTTGTTTCATTGAATAATTTATTTTTGTTTAGTGATTTATGACGGCAATATAATACACCACAGACAATGCGTTTCTTCACCACCCACCATAAAGCGAATACACAACATTCAGACAATTTTGTTTTCGATACTCTTCGTGTATAAGAATAAGCATAATAGGAATTATATTTTCTTTTATGTTATTTTGGGAACGTGCGCACTTCGTGCAGTGATGATATCGATATTATATAATTATCTCAAAAATACGGATTTACATGGTATTTTTTTCATCATTTATCAATATACCTATGCATTTGCTATAAATATACGAGAATATCCAATTACCTCCCAAAACCCCCATTTCTAATTTGACAAGCATCCGCCCCTCAATAAAAATACAGCAAAATTATCCTTAACCTCTCAATTCTACAAAACAAGACCTTCCACCCATGCTGCAACATGTTCAATCGAGGCAAATCATCCAAAATAATCGATAGCTAACGCTATCAATGGAATAATTCATCATCTCCTTACACTGAATTATACGTAATTCTCAAACGCATTTGCGGGTTTGATGTAGTTTTGTAGATTCGTTAACAGTAACAACTGGTAAGTAATGAAACTAAATTTTGTATAGAGTTCTCTATTCTCTTCCATAATATACCTAACATCGAATTTTACAGTATTTTTGATATGGCAATGAATTCGTTCACATTCACTTCGAAGTTTACATGAATCTGGATAAGATTCATCCTTTAGGTGTTGGTTTCGTAGATATTTCCCCACTTGTTCCGGTCGCCCATTTTCGTAAAGGAATTTCAATTTGTCTTCGATTTTCATATGCTTTGAACTCCTAAGTTTCCACATCTTATTTGCCCAATGATCAATTCTTTTGAGTTTCCCATCTTCATTGATCACTGCATCTTTAGGCAAAGAAATCATAGGTTTTGCATTGAGTTTGTACCATATATCTGCATGGTTTTTGAACGAATCATAGCTGCCATCAAGATAAAATTCATCGATATTGGCACCCATTTTCAGCAGAGCATCTATATGATTCGGCAATTGTGGAGAATCACCATCAACCCCTCCAGTGTAAGTCATAAATACCGGATAAGTACCAATCATTGTGATGTGAGCTTTATCCATCTTGCACCCATAATGTGGATTGTAATCACTATATTTGTCATATCTTGATGCTTCAAGTGGAGTTGAATCCATCTTTGCATTTGTGGTTTTTGATAATTTGGCAATCTTTTTACCAATCATCATCATGATCTGTTCAGTGCCTCCAACTCCAAGACGATATTTGACAAAATGATGAAGTGTTCCAGCAGATGGAATTTGAATTACATCATCCTTTTCTTTAAAACCGAGTAACCAAGCCTCTTCTTCTGAGAGAACTACTTTTTTGTAAGGCAGTTGTCTGAAGAATTTGACTACTGAAAGTTTGACCATTCCACCGATATCAAATCTAAAATGCCAATCTTTATTGCTGTAAAAGTTGTGTTCAATATGCTTTACGATGTCCGATATGTCGAGGAAAGATAAAAATTGACATAGCGAGACATTAGTATTGTTGGTATAGTTTTCAAGGGA
>JAUVKD010000193.1 GCA_030596385.1 Methanosarcinaceae archaeon
ATGATATTATATGCTTTTACTCGTCATATCATAAACCAAATCAATGACGAGCGACAGTATAGTTTCAGACAGCTTGGATATAAACAAAATCATAAAGCGGGAATTGCTGCCAATGTTAACACAATTCGAAAAAACGAACATACGTATATATTTCATGAATTACAATAACAATAGCACTGTACAGGTTAGAAGGTAAATAATATGTCTGAAACAAAAAATTTTGTATTAAGAGATGAAAATGGGAATGAACATGGTGTATTCACCGGAAAACAGCCAAGACAGGCAGCTCTTAAAGCCGCAAACAAGGAAAATGGTACAAAATCCAAACCTATGACTCTTAGACTACGAGAGCGTGGAACTAAGAAAGTCCATGTTTTTAATGGATGGAAAGAAATTGTTGATGCACCAAAAAACAAACCGGACTGGATGCCTGACAAAATTAACAAGCCTTTTGTAAAAAAAGTTTGTATCGAAAATCTCGAATGAGTTTGAAATATATTCATATGTGAAATTTGACCAATTGTTATAACGAAATTTTTTTATTATCTTCAGGAATGGTTCTGAAAAACGCAGGGGCACGTTGAGAAAAATAAGGACCTCTGCGATGAATCTTTTTTGCCATAATCCGTTTATCCGGAATATATTTAAAAATCGTAACTATTTGGCATACTTAAAACCGGATATCGATGACGAAAATCGCATATCTGTGTAAAAGTTATCACATATGTCAGTTTTTAATACAGAATTATTGTCCATCGATCTTAAATGTATTTGACAATCGTATGCTGGCGTCTATTTGAAGAATATTTTAGTCTATCGATGACGTTTATGTATGGCTGAATAGTTACATGCGATAATTTCCAAACACTTTCACTCCGCTTGGCTTGAGGTTATATAATTACAGATGCTTTTTTTATTAAATGAATGAACACCAACTGACCCTTACCGAACGCATGCGCATTCTTTCACAGGGTACTAAATATGATAGTTGCAACCAGAGTGCAGTTTGTCACGCCTTTGGACCTGATGGTCGTTGCATCCAACTCTACAAAACACTGCTCACAAATTCATGCGCAGGAGAGTGTGCCTATTGTCCGAACCGCAGCGAGCGCGATACGGTGCGTGCAAGTTTGACACCAGAGGAGATTGTAAAAATAACATGGTCATTTTATCGCAAGAACGTTATTGAGGGTCTGTTTCTCTCATCAGGTATCCGAGGTGATGCAGAAAAGACCGCTGAGCAGCAACTTGAGGTAGTAAGGCTGCTGCGTGGGCAGGAATTTACAGGATACATACATGTAAGGGTGATGCCCGGCACCCCGAAATATCTTCTCGAAGAAATCGCAGAGAACGCCAACAAGTTCGGAGTAAATGCCGAGACCACGAGTTCTGTCAACTATTCCGAGATCTGCCCGAACTTCGATTATAATAATGACATCCTGACCCGCCTGAAATGGACGCGCGACCTGATCAAGAAACAAAGACATAAAGCTGGATATAATGGTCGTATTGTCGGTGCGAATGATACGCAGTTTATAGTAGGAGCAACTGGCGAACCTGACAGAGAAATAATCAGTACCGTGAACAAGTTCATGAACAAATATGCACTACGCCGTCCATATTTCATGAGTTTTGATCCGGTGCCGGATACTCCACTGCAAAATGGCATTCCTTCACCAAAATGGCGCGAGAACCGGCTTTATCAGGCATCGTTCCTTATGAAAGATTATGGCGTTAAGGCATCGGATTTCGATGTTATATTTAATGATGATGGTTTTCTTGCGGATGACGACCCGAAAATGCGTCTTGCGCACGAGCATCCGGAGATTTTTCCTATTGATATAAACACAGCGGCGCGTTATGAGCTTCTCATGGTACCCGGCATTGGTCCCATAAGTGCTAACCGTATCATGCATGCGCGTCCGATAGTGTCGGAACAGGAACTAACACGCATGGGTGTTATTATTTCACGCGCCCGTCCGTTCATTGAGATCAACGGCAGCAAGCAGACCAATCTGTATTCATTTCAAGCAATGGAGACAGGCTCATGATAATAGCGTTTAAGGTTGATGTGGATGGAGTACTTCTTGCGTGTTCTGCCTTAAAAAAGCATCATGATGCAGAACTTGTCTTTGCAAAAAACAGGCGCGAACTCGAACAAAAACTCTCTTTTTCCGGAACCGATGACAGGCTCATGTATCTTGGTTTCACTCCGGTCGGAGATACAGGAAGATTGGTTCTGGAAATACTTGGCAAACGGCCTGCAAAGATGTCACGCACCGACACAGGACCTGTGCAGTATATAGATCTTGTATTGCGGCACAGTAAGGCGAATCCGGCTGAACTTGTGCGATTGATAATCTCATGCAACGGCAGTATGGAACATTTATATACCGCAAAAACGAAAGTCGCACGCAGATATTATAACTACATGCGTGATGTCACCCGTGCGTGGCAAAGGATGTGTATGTTCGCACGCCCGGTTTTTATCAACGGTGTTCTCACGGTTGAGATTAAGTCGTCTCACGATGTTGCTGATATCTTTTGCAGGTGGCTTGCTAAAAAGAACCCTGATGTACCTGTAGCTGTTATATCTGGCAATGATGCGTGGGTAGGTAATGGGGAACTGGTAGGTCTTGACCATTTCACAAATATGGCGGCAGCGTTTGTAAAAAGCCTGTGTGTATCATCGTCATCAAAGGACGAGGAGGTTGATGATATCGATGGACTCTGGGATGTGTTCTACGATTCCCAGATGATCAAAAGTCGCAGAAATCGCCATCTTGCAAAAAAGATGCAGCCAAAAAGTTCTGCGGGTTTGAGTAAGATGGCTAAGTCGGACAGGTACAAAGTAGAGCGTGGGATATCAAATTGTACACTTGATATATTCGACGATACCGAATGCGAGGTGGATACATGAATAACCTGCAGGATATCCCACGCATCGGTGAAAAGATGGCAAAGCGTTTCATCGGGCATTTCGGGAGCGAGGAGGAGGCACTTGATGCAATACTTGACGGTGATATTGCTGGTATATCCGAAGTGGAAGGAATCGGTCAGAGGTATGCGATATCCCTTGTGCACGAGGTACGCACACAGGTGGAAGGAGTTTCGATATCCGATTTCCTGAAAACAAAAGA
>JAUVKD010000048.1 GCA_030596385.1 Methanosarcinaceae archaeon
GATTTCACAAAAATTGGCCCGAATGCTTCACCGTACCAGGTGGTCTGGTGGGACGAGGCCGGTTCATTCGCTAAACGTGACAGCTACGGTGGCCTGAATCGGGCCCTTTTGGAGTATTTCCAGCAAGCCGGCGGTTCGAAAAGGATATACGTACTGTGTTTTCCAGAACTTCGTGAAATCGATAGAAAAGTAGTGCAGCGTACCAGACTGTTTTTCGAGACCGTCCGACACCAAGGTCGATATTGGGTGAAGGGTTGGAGAGCGGATCAAATTGAACGTAAATTACGTGAATTCCGCTTGTTTGCAAGCAAGAGCCGTGCAGCGATTTGGGCCGGAGTGCCTCGCCATGCAATAAAAACGTTCCAATGTGACTATACCGGTATTGGGCCCGAAATCGCCGTTTATAACGATTTGAAAAAATTGAACCTGTTGCGCACGGATGAGAAGCTTAGGGCTCATTATGCGGTTAATTTATCCGAAATTGTGGTTATGTTGAAATTCGAGATTTTTCAAAACACAGGAATAGACTACGGTCGCCGCCAATTGTATAATTTCGTGCGTGAAAGTTTGGATGCGGAACTTGAATCCGGAACCGTTTCTAAATATGCGATGGTGAAAGGCCCTCGCGACATCCAGATCCGTGATGAGGTACTGACTGATAAAATCATCGCCAATGTTTTAAAGAAGTTCGAAACTACAGAATCCGAAAATATTGCAAATAATAGCGCATTACCACCATTAGAATAACGTCTTTGTCGTGCCTTCTGTGTAGTTAGAATAAGGCACGCACAGGCACTTTTATTGTGATTTGGTGGGATTGTAAGGGTTAAAATCGGAGTGATACATTAGTACAATACCACTTCACCATTTATTTAATAGGCTTTTGTAACAAACTGTCTAGAGCCTCCGGAGGGATTTACACACAATGTTACAAAAGCCCTTAATATGAGTAGCGCATTATTGTAATTGGTGATTCGATGTTATACAATTTGAATGTAGATGAGAGACTGAAAACTCTGGATAAGTCTGATATGTTAGATTCTAATAAAAAACTTATCAAGGCGTTTGCTGATGAGTGTTTTACTATGGGACTGGGCGATCACAGGGTTTTAAAATACATTTCCACAATGAAATTAATCACGGAAAAAATGAATGTTAACCTTGAAACTGCGACAATTGAAGATATAAAAAAATATGTTGCGTGGTTGGAACGATCTGATAAGGCAGCGTGGACGAAACACGATTATAAAGTTGCAATTAAAAAGTTTTTCAGATGGTTGAATGGTGGTGAGGATGATCCGGAAATCACAAAATGGATTACAACCACAATTAAAAAAAGTAGTGTAAGATTACCTGAGGACATGCTGAAAGAAGAGGATGTTCTTAAATTAATTGATGCAGCCGTCAATACAAGAGATAAAGCTTTAATTGCTATGTTATGGGATTTAGGCGCGCGTATCGGTGAGATTGGCGACCTTCAAATAAAACATATCAATTTCGACGAGTACGGCGCAAAGGTTACATTGAATGGCAAGACAGGCGCAAGAGCGGTCAGAGCGGTTTGGTCTATTCCGTATTTAATGGCATGGATTGAACAGCACCCGGATAAAACCAATCCTGAATCAAGGTTGTGGGCGGTGTTCAATGATAAAAAGAGAGCAAATGCTGCAAGTACTTTAATGCATGCTGCAATTCGGATGCAACTAAAAAGAATCACAAGACGGTCAGGAATCAAAAAGAAGATAACACCACATATCTTCCGGCATTCACGTGCAACATATATGGCGAACCACTTGACAGAAGCACAAATGAACGCCTACTTTGGGTGGGTGCAGGGATCAGGCATGCCGTCTATTTATGTTCATCTTAGCGGCAAGGATGTTGATAAGTCCGTATTGCGTGCCAATGGGATTGAGGTTGAAGATGATACTAAACAGGCAGCGACAAAGCCAATACAATGCCCCAGATGCGCTAAAATAAACACAGCGAATGCAACTTTCTGTTTTAATTGTGGTGCTGCATTAACTTTAAAAACTGCAATGGTAATGGATGAAAAGAAAAGTGATTTTAATTCAGACATGATGCAAATTGCTTCGATTGATCCGGAAATATTAAAAACGCTTTCGAATCCAGAGACATTAAAAGCACTTACTGAATTGGTAGCACAACAAAGGGGAAAACGTCAACTATAAAAATGTTTTATTAATGTATTTTATATTTTCGCTTATGTTGGTGTGGCGCAACATAATAAAATGTGCACAATTTTCATTTTATTTTATTTTTGCGACTCATTGAATGTGTATTACACAAATACAGTTTTTTTAAAGGTGTATTAAGCTTTCATTTGGTGTGTTAATACCAGATAATACACCAAAACACGATTATAGCTTTATTTTTCAATAAAATTAAAAATAACACTTTTATACATGTTTAAATAGCGTGTAGCGTGTAGCATGTAGCATGTAGCACAAGGTATTTGAACGATACTTTTAAGTATATGATTATTGACACTTGTACTATCATATACACTAACATACCAAAAAGAGGTATCAACATGAAAGATAAAATTGTAGTGTCGATAGAAAAAGACAAAAAAAAAGAATTTGGGAAAATATGTGGAATCACTCCATTATCCGCATATGTCCGAAAAATGATAGAGGATGAAATTGAGTCCGTGAACAGCAGAATCTTGGTGGATCGTTCCGTTCACGGCGCAGCGCAGAACAACCAACACAACACATGCGAGGCAATCCGCAATGGTTAATAGCATCAATCCCGATTTAACACTTTCGGGGTGTAAACCCGAAACAATAACTAAATTCAAGGCGATGTATGCCGAAAAACAAGAGTTTTTAGAACACTTATGTAAATTTGGGAATGACTTCGAACAGGGAGCGGCAAGTTTGGTTATAGGAGTTGCAACTGCTGCAAATGGGGGTGTTAAGCGTGACTGTTAAAAAAGACGTAGCGGGCAACGATGCAACGAAGCCCGAAAAACAAAGACAAAAACCAGTTACTCAAACGTTGCCAAAAGACTTAAGTCTTGCGATGAATACCGAAACCCGGCACGAAGTGAAGGATCCGATTAATTTGAAACACTGCCGATTTTTCAATCAGTATGTTTGGTCATGTCATGATGCTGATTGTCCGTATAGCGACACGTGTGAAGCGTTTAATAAAGGGGATGATTGAAATGTCTGACACCCCAGCAGTTCCGGTGCCGGACAAGAGGAATGCACCTGTTCATATTGCGGATGTTTTTGATTTGTTGAAAACTGGCGATTTGACAGTATCACGATCTGCAAAACAAGACGAGACGAAAATTTACACGTTTAAATTTGGGGGTGAGAGCTTTCAAATTTCGTTAGCGCAGCTTATGCAGGGGCCCGGCAGATTCAGGACGATGTATGCGAATGTTGCACAAACGATTGTAACGATTGACAAAAACGAATGGCTCCGTTATGTTAAGTGGATTATGGATGCTGCGGTTGATGTTGGGATAGTTGAAACCGCCGCAACCATGGCAGCAGATTTGCTTTTTGAAAACCTGTGCAATGACATGGAATTTTCGGACAACAAAAACGAATTGAAAGAACGTGCAAACTGTAAGTACATGGTCCGGCATAATCCACACGGCGACCGAGAATATTATGTTGTTCCGTCCGGTGCTATTTTGGAGATGTTGAATGAAATTCCAATATCGACAAAAACTCCAGATGTTAGTGTGGCAATGACGGTTAAAGGATATAAGGTCTATAAAACAAAGCCTGTTACACCGTCTAAAACTCCGTCTATTCGGTGTTGGTGGTTTTTTGCAGATGTTGTGGACAAATTCCGGAGTGATTCTGATGTGTGAAAAAAATACTTACATACTACAGGAGTCCTTTTTAAGTCGCAAGTGTGTAAGGTGTGTAAGGTGTGTAAGTATAGGGGGCTTGCATCCTTTTTTCACTTACACCCTATTGGCAAAGGTGTGTAAGGTGTGTAAGTCATTGGAGGCAGTATGCCAATAAAAACGGTATGGGGTGCCCCCGGAACAGGTAAAACGTATTATTTACGCCAAGAATTTATAAAAAGTTGGTTTTATAGGGGTGTAACTGGTGCGGTACTTACAACATTCAGACGAACGACCGCTGACGACATCAAAGCAGATTTAGCGGAAATGCTCAACATTGAACAAAAACATTTATCAAATAATGTAAACACAATTCACGGCGTCTGTTATGGATTACTCGGTGGTAAACACTACAAAAAAGTAATTGATCAGAGTGTTATAAAAAAATTTAATGACGCAACAGGGTTAAAGTTTACGATGGGGGACGATGACCACAGCGAAGACACGCACGGATATATTAGTTGTTACTCATGGTTGAAGAACAACTTGAAACCGTTATCTGATGCAGTGAGATATCCACACTTCCGCGCAATGAAAACATCACCCAAAACAGTACGCGAAAGACTTACGATATATGAAGATTGGAAACAAGAAAACGGGTATCTTGATTTTTCCGATATGCTCACCGAAGTTATAGAAGCTGAATTGTGCCCGGGGTGTAATACATTATTGGTTGATGAATTTCAGGACCTGACAAACCTACAAAACAAGATATTCCAAATGTGGTCACACCATATCCCAAATATTGTAATTGCAGGTGATCCGCTTCAATCCATCTACGGATTTATGGGCGGATCCCCTGACTGCTTTAACGACATGAAATGTGAAAAAATCATACTCCCGAAATCCCGCAGAATGCCTGCGCAAGTATGGGAATGCGCGGCAAGGATCGCGAAATCTGGCAGAATGAATATCCCAGAGATTGAAACAAACGGCACTGACGGTATTGTTGAAGCAATTAATCTCAAAACATACGCAACACACGAAGGATTAGAAGGCACGCACCGAATGAGAGTGTTTCACTTGGTGAGATCTCGCTATCAAATTCCGGCAATCGCCCACACACTTGCAGAGAAAGGGATTTTATTTGACGGCGCTATGGGATGGGACGATAATTTATTCGTTTTTGTAAATGCTGTTATTGGCGTCAGAACCGAAAAACCATTAACACGTGTGGAAATTGCGGCAGTATTCAAGCAATATCCATTAAAATATTTCAACGTTCAAAATAAGAAAGATTTCGAAGATATTTTAAAAAATATGGATAATACACAATTTGCAGGATTAGACAATGGGCTGATCAAGCCAGAACTTTACGAAATCATGAAATCGCCTGACCCGATGCCTGCAGTAAAACACAAAGGAGATCTAAAAGCAAAAATGATCAACAATGTGTTAAAACGGCACACTGCGCGCATTAAAACAACAGATATCAGAACAACTATATCAACTATCCACGGAGCAAAAGGCGACGAACGCGATCGAGTATTCCTGCACACCGGTATAACTCCGACGATAAAAAAAGGCATGCGCAAAAACAACGCGGAAGAGGCACGGGTTTTTTATGTTGGTGTCACACGGACAAAGAATGAGCTGTTCATTGTGAAGGATAAAGGCATAAACTACAACATCAAGGCGGTGGCCTGAATGGCAGAAAAGAGAAAGCGAACCGCAGAGGATGCCACCGAAATGACAGCGCGGCATTATATGCGACCCGAAATAAGAGATACGATCATGAGGATTGCAACAGACGGCAACATAAGCCGCGCTGGTAATGGCAATTTTGAAGAATGGTACCGATACGGCACACGGTCAAAAGTCCATTACAACCTTTCAAATGTGGATGATTACAACCGATTAGTAGCACGGTATAAAAGTTTGTACTGGACTCTGAACATGTTCGACGAGAATCTCTACGCCTTGAATTACAACCAGTCTTTACCAGAAACTGAACGCATTCCAAAGACAAACAGCACCAGGATAAGCAGAGAAAACACCAGAAGTTACTCAATGGCTGTTGATATCGATAAAGAGAATGGTACAGATATCCACGATCCGAAAGTAATTAAAGCCCTTGAGGACATGGCCCAATTTTACGCGGATGAATTCCGAAAACACGCACCAAACAGCGTATACGCCGCTTTCAGTGGTGGCGGAATTCACGTGTACGTACACCACGGCGTTTTAACTCCGTTCTTCCAACAATTTGAGATACCATCACAAATCGATGCAGGCATGCAAATATTATGCAACATCTTTGATTTGTATCTGGACGATATCCGGAAACGGTTTTTTGATAAATACCCTGAACACGAAGGGCAGGCGAAGCCTGACAGTCTCAACAACGCAAAGCGTATTTTCAAAACGTTGTTCAGTGTGCATAGGAGTGCACCGTATGCGGTAATACCATTGGAGATCCATAATATAAAAATCGATTTCGATAAAGCAAAATTGCCACTAAAAAAAAATATCATCGATGCCGGTAAAATATGGTATACCCGATACGACACAGATAACGCATTTCTGCAAAACCTCCAGCAATACGAAGAAGCAGCGACCACAAAACAGCAAAAAAAGGAATATGTTCAAGCGGTCCCGATGGGAGACGGCGAACCCCTTCGCGATATGTCGCAGTATCCGCCATGTATCCGGAACATCTTCAATCACCCGACCGGATCAACCAGGGGTTTACGTGTGGTTGCGTCGTTCCTTGGTGATATGCGTGTGCCTGCTCAGGAAGCATCCGATATATTTTACAATCTGGCTAATAAATGGAATGCTGAAACATCCAACATATTTGAAACATCTTATGGCAAACTGCATACACCACGGTGCATAAAATTGAATGATCCTA